>JADLCA010000612.1 GCA_020847495.1 Candidatus Hydrogenedentota bacterium
ATGCTGTACGCGCCGCCGGTGTGCCCCGCGAGACCCTTGATACCCGCCACGGCCGTGAAGAAGATGATGGTGTCGCGCACCATCTGGACGTTTGCCTTCAACTGGGCAAGCTGCGCTTCGGTCAATGCTGGCTGGGACGGGTCCAAAGACAGCGGTTTATACGAAGACACGTCGATTGGAACAGTCATGATACATACCCCTTCCGTCTGCAATGCTGGAAAAGCGTGCCGCGGCGCCCATGCCGCAGTCAGCCGGGGGAGTATAGCATGTTGAGACGCCTGATTTCAGGCTCGCACCCAGGCCCGATTCAGTTGAAGGGGACAGACCCTGTGTTTCTCTGCCGAGAGGATGAGTCTCGGCGGCCGGGATAGGAATCTCGGCGCGCAAAGCCTGCGAGAACGACGGGGTCAGTCCCGAATGGCGCTGACTTCTTACAGTGCGGACTCTGGATCAAAGCCAAACATCCTGCGGAAGCTGCCCGGCCAGGACCGCCGGCATCCTTGCCGGCTCTTGGAGAGGCATCCTCTCGCAATGAGACACAAAGGCTACACCACTGAAGACACAGGTGAGGGCGCCTGTGCCACACTGCTATCTCCTAGTCCTCGTCTTTTTGAAACTCGTCAAGCCGTTGGGCCAACCAAGCATAGTGAGAAAGGAGGAACCCCTGCAGGCATGGCAAACGCGTGTGGCACAGGCGCCCTCGCCTGTGTCCTATTTCCGTTTCCCGCATTCAATCCTCCGCTCCGAAGGTTGGCGCCATTCGCGTCCCCAAACGCTCTTTATGTGCGCCTCGTCAGTTCTTATAATGCATGAAACTGACCCGGCGCGGAGCGATACGCCGGCCAACTATCAGGGGCCATATTCCATGGAAAAGATGAAACTGGGGTTTATCGGGGCGGGGTTCATTGCGAAGTTTCAGGCGTTGGCCTTGCGTCTCGTGCGCGGGGTGGAGCTTGGCGGTGTTTACGCCATCAAGGGTGCGGAAGAACTGTCCGCATATTCGAAGGCAAACGGCCTGGGGGACTGCAAGGTCTACCCCAGCGTCGCCGAACTTACCAAGAACGTGGATGCGGTCGCGGTCTTCGCGCCCAATTTCGCCCGCATCGACATTGTCGGCGCCATCGCGGACGCGGTGGAGGCGGGCGCCACTCTGAAGGGCGTGATTTGCGAGAAGCCTCTGGGCCGTACCGTCGCGGAGGCGAAAGAGCTGGTGCGCATCGCAAAGAATGCCAAGCTGCAAACCGCGTATTTCGAGAATCAGATTCACATGAAGGCCATTCGCTCGGCTCTCGCGCAGTTGGGCCCGCAACAAAAGGCCATGGGGCCGCTCACGCTTGCGCGCTCCGCGGAGGAGCATGCCGGTCCTCACGAGGGCTGGTTCTGGGACCCGACGCGCCAGGGCGGTGGCGTGCTCTCCGACATGGGCTGCCACAGCATCGCCGTGTCGTGGTTCGTACTGAATCCGCTGGGAAAGCCCGCGAACTTCCTGAAGCCCGTGGCCGTGAATGCCGAGGTCGCGCTGCTGAAGTGGGGACAATCCGCGTACCGCAAGCAACTGCTTGACCGCATGGGCGTGGACTACACGAAGACGCCCGCGGAAGATTTCGCCACGGGCATGGTGACCTTTGAGAATCCCGAAACGCGCCAGCGGGTGAAGGCGCAGTTCACAAACTCGTGGATGTACGACAAGCAGGGCCTGCGGCTCTTCATGGATGGCTTGGGACCGGGCTATGCCTTCGAAGTGAACACGCTCAAATCGCCCCTGGAAGTCTTCATCGGCGACGCGGCCGCCGAGGCCGTGGCGGACGCGGAAACGGCGCTCGAGAAGGCCACCGCCTCGCGCGGCCTGCTCACGGTGCAGCCCAACGAGGCCGACCTCTACGGATACGTGGATGAGATGGAAGACGCGTGCGAGGCGTTTCGCGCGGGCAAGGATGCCTTCCTGAACTGGGAGTACGGCCTCGAGATCACCAAGCTGTGTCAAGCCGGCTACCTGTCCGCGGAGCAGAAGAAGACCATCGACCTGACCGACCCGGCGGTACAGAAGGAACTGGATGGCTACACATCGCTAATCGCGCAGGGGAAAGCGGCGGAACAGCTCCACGTGATCGCGTGACGCGTGCGGTAAGACGAGAGAGAAAATGGGAGAAGAACATCCCCCTTAATCCCCCTTCCGAAGGGGGCAGGCACCTGGTGCCGAGGGGGATGTTCCGCGCCATGCCAGTGCTCCCCTGAGTCCACTGCGCCCCGCGTTTCAACAAGCAGGCAAAGCGGACCCCCATCGTCAGCCTGCGGCGAACTCAATGAGGATCCTTTAGTCAAGAATCCGTCAAATGCGAAAATAAAATAAATCACGCACCTTATGCGGTATTTGCGATATTGGGTCTCCCGGTGTTATACTGTGGGAACGAGGGTGCCGTAGCGTGAGGTGAATTGTGATCCGATTGACTGCCGCGTCAAAAAGCCGCATCCGCGAGGTGTTCCTCGCATTCCTCGCCTTGGCCGTTCTTGCCTGTCCGTCCCAGACCCCCGATCCAGAGCCGGAGCCAGAACCGGAACCGCAGCCCACGGACACGTGGCGCAGTGCCCTGTATCCTGAGGATTGGACCCCTGGTTTTACCGACACGCAGGGGCGCTTTCTGCATGACTTCTCTTATGCGGGGTATCACTATGGCGAGGAGACCCTTCCGGAAGTCAAAGGCATGGCAGTCTTTAACGCGGCCAAGGACTTTGGCGCGGACAAGACGGGAGTCTCGGATTCCACCGCGGCCATCCAGGCGGCCATCGATGCGGCGGAAGTGGACGGCGGCGTCGTGTTTCTGCCCACGGGTTTGTACCGGTGCGACGGGGTCCTCACGGTCAACGCGTCCGGCGTCGTAATCCGCGGCAATGGTCCGGCGAATACGCGTTTGTACTTCACCAAGTCCGAGGGCATGGCGTATTCGAATCACATCACGTTCAAGGGGGCGATCTACCAGCGAAGCGACGTTCCCCTGGCGCAGGACGCGGAAGCGAGGTCCTTCGATGTGCGCGTGAACGACGCATCGGACTTGAATCCGGGAGACGAAATCAGCGTCGGCTGGGTCATCACGGACGCCTTTGTGGAACAGCACGGGATGTCCGGTTTCTGGCAGGCGTTCAATGGCACGTGGCGCCCCTTCTTCCGCAGGACCATCGTGGACATCGACCGGGGCGTAAGTCCCGTGCGCCTCATTCTGGATGTGCCGCTTCGGTATCCGGCACTCGTGCGCGACAGCGCCAGCGTGCGCCGCGAAACCGGCTACATCACGGAGTCCGGAATCGAGGACCTCGCGGTTTCCAACGCCGTCGCTTGGGACGCCGCCTGGGACATCTACCAGGTGCATGCCATCATGATTTCCAACGCGGCGGATTGCTGGGTACGTAATATCGAGTCCTTCGCGTCGCCCTACGAAGCGGCGGGGGGGTATCACCTGCAGAGCGGCGGCATCGCCGTGGTCGATTCCAAGCGCATAACCGTGGCGGAATGCGTCATGCAACTGGCCCAGAACCGGGGCACCGGCGGGTCGGGCTATTTGTTCGAGATCTCGCGCGGCAACGAAATACTGATTCGCGACTGCACGGGCCTGCAGGGCCGCCACAACTTCATCCAGAACTGGGACTTCGGGACCACGGGCTGCGTCTTTCTCCGGTGTTACAGCTCGGGCAGCACCAACGTGCTGACCCGGGACCTGCCCATTGGTGTGCCCGCCTACTGTGAGTATCACCACTCCCTGGCCACCGCCTGCCTGGTGGACCAGTGCCTTCTCGAAGACGGCTGGTACGCCGGCAACCGCAAGACGGACAGCTCCGGCGCGGGACACACCTCCACGCAGTGTGTCTTCTGGAACACGGGAGGGGCGGGCGACCTCCTGTCCTTCCAGTACGGCACCGGCTACATCGTCGGGACGGAGTCCATCAAGGTGAAGACGAGCTTGGGTTTCACGATGGCTGAAGGAAGCGCTCCCGCCGACTATGTCGAAGGACAGGGCAAGGGCTCGAAGCTCGAGCCGCAATCGCTCTACGAGGACCAGTTGGCCCGCCGTCTGCAGCCGTAACAGCCATTTCCCGCATCGCGCCACTGCAACGCGCCGCGCACAAGGGTTGAGCGAAACTCTAACTTCGTGCGAAAGGACGTTGCCATGCGTAAGCGCGTTGCCCTGTGCATCACGGGTCTGATACTCCTCGCCGGAATCGGCGTCGCCCCCCGTTACCTGGAAGAACTCCGGATCGGCGGCGGCTACGGCGATCCCGTCAACGGCGGGGCGGATTTCGAGAACGACGGCGACATCGCCACGAACGGCGCCCTGACGGTTCAAGGGGCCACCACCCTCAGCGGAGACTTGACCATCTCCGACACCGACATCGCCGGCACCGGCACCACCCTGGGCCTGAATCCCACCGGGGCCGGCCAACTGACCGTCAGCGATACGACCGCCAGCTTTTCGAACAGCAGCGGCCGCCTGTGGTTCTACGCCACCGCCGGCACCTCATCCCATTTCCGCTTCTACCTCCCCGACTCCGCAGCAAACACGCAGGATTTCGGCTCGCTGTGGTGCTTCGCCGAAGATGCATCCGATGGAAGCGAGGATGGACTATTCAAACTGGCATTGAACAGAAATGGTGTCTACGACTACGACGTCTTTTCTGTGAACAGCGTTGGGAACGGCAGATTTGACGGAGATGTTACCGCCGAAGGTGGAGATGGAGTATTCGGAACTGACGGAAATGTACGTGGAGTATTGACGCTTTGGGAAGGCAGTGGCGGTGCCGCACCTGCGACCTTGAGGTTTCATTCACGCAATGGGACTGCTTGGTACCTATTTGTGGAAGATGACGGAACCCTGAGAATCCACAATACGGTTCCTTCTAACAACAGTGACGGCGCAATCGTCGGGCTCCAAAACTGAACTGCTGGATTTGGGTCGCCAAAACTCCAGATGTCTCGATCGTTGCGAAGTGGGCTTCCGCATCGAGGCGAATACCTACCTGAGCTAGGCCAAGCGACCCAGCGTAAACCTACGAATTGCGACGCAATGGGATGTCTATAAGTAGACTCGTATTGTGAACTGCAATCCTAAGGTGTCGCCTCAGTTCTGCTCTTTGGTGCGGTGCCTCTCTAGTTGTTGTCTTTCGCGGCGACGACTATCATGTATGCACCGAGGTTCTTAATACCCATCGCATAAACAAGCATCTCATAGATGGCGCTTGCAATGAAGAGAGGAATACAGAAACTGAAGTAGCCAGATTGATAATACGAAATATCTATTCGCTTAACCGAAAAGCCACAATCGATAAGTAGTCGCACGAAAGCGCCATGGTAAGTTCTATCATACTTCGCAGGAAAACCGAGAATCCCCTCCTTTCCCTCAAAGATGCCTTGCACAACTCGCCTTGATATGCAAATTGGTAGCATCTGATTTGCGACGGCGAATGGGGCGAATTTGCACGGAAAGAAATGTATACAAACACCACCGGGCTTCAGAGTGCGCCAAGACGTGCGAATAAAACGCTCCTGATCGATGATGTGCTCCAGGACCGACCTTGACACGACCAGGTCAACGGAATCATCCGGGAATCCAATGGACTCCACGATGTTCGCCACTCGGGTTTCATCGGCGTCATGATTATGCGCCAGTTCTTCCTTCGAAATATCAACAGAGACGATAAGATTACCAGAAGAGGCCGAACGGAGTTTCGCGAATCGACAGGACCTTCCCCCTCCTACGTCGACAATAGTCTGCCCGGTCTTGGCGTTCATGTAGTGCGCAACGCTGCTTAGGTAGAGTTCCTCAAAGTTGACCTGAGCCTGGGGAAGGAAATGTGCAAGTCGAGCGCACGCGCGCATATTCAGGCGAATCAGTGATCTCAGCATCTGCCCTTTCCCTTGAATCCAACGCCCTTTGCTTGAGCGCCATGGAGTCGTTGTAAACTGTTGCCCTCACATCTGTGCAGCCTACGGCTATTCCGCCTCTGCACTCACCTCGGCTGACGCGATGTGGCAACGGTGGCCAGCCAGATGGACGCGGAAATCGGCACCGCTGTTCTGACGGTTTCCACAATAGGGCATCTCCGCAGTGAACTCGATTTGTGTCCAGCCGTTTTCTTGCGATTGCCGGGAGGGGGCAACGCCGCGATAGACGTTCTCCTTGCCGGGAGAGCCTACGGCATCGTATTGAAGCTGGACGCCGTCGAGCGGGGTGTCCGAGTGCAGCTTCACACGCACCATCATGGATTGGAGTCCTCCGCGAAAGGCCAGGCGATCGTCAAGGTCGAGATACAGGTAGGCATTTCGCGCGGGGTTGTCATTGACGATGCACCGGACTCCCTCGCGGGTTGCGTACACGAATGCCCCGTCGCCTGGTGTCTTGCGAACCAGACCGTCGAGAGGGGCGTCTTCCCGGAATGTTATGGAAGCGGCCGTCTGCCGCTTCTCGAACTCGAGCCTCCGCAGCGCCTCGCGCACGTGCGCGATGAAGGTCGTTTTGGGCGTTGTCAGTAGCAGCGCCCAATCTTCGGGGCCGGGTGCCGCGAGCACGGCGTTTTCCGTAGAGTCCAGCCGGGGCCCATCAATGACGCGACCCGTGCATGCGTGAATCCAGAACGTGTCGTAGGTTGGAGAACATGCATTCAAATTGAGCGCGATAGACTCGTTTGCGGGCAGATAGGCGATGCCCAGCCCTCGGTCCTCGCTCATGGCGAAGGCCATGAGCCTTGCGCGATCATCGGGTTGGTTCAGAATGCGCCCTGGCTCGGGATCGAGACTCCACCATGGCAAGGCTCTCAGGAACGCGGCGAGCACCGCGATCTGATCGTTGGACGGCGCATTCATCATGGTCATCACGTCCGGCTCCCACGCGTAGACTGCGTCTATACCGGCAGTGTAGCCCATGGCCCCGGACAGAAAGCTGAGCCACGCGGTCCGGCGCACACCGTAGGCGCCTCCCAACTCGCCTTCGTAGATTGCTTCCCCGTTGATAATGGGCTTTCGCGGGGCCAGCGCGAGGATCTCGGCGGGCATGCCCACGGCGCGCGCAGATTGCCTCGCCGCGTCGCCGCCATTGTGCCCGCTCTGGTACATGTCGAAGGCAAGCCAGTTTGCGGCGTGAAAGTGCGGGCCCACGCCGGTGCCCATGTGCATCGTGACCAAGCTCGCCGGGGAGGCCGCGCGAATGGACGTGGCTGAGGCCAGGGTCTCGGCCTCGTGGACGCCGCTGTCGAAGCTCGGGGAGAACATCACGGCATGGGAGCCATACCGTGCGGCGACGTAGCGGCTGAACACGGCGATCTCCCCGGCTGGCGGATATTCATAGGGCGTTTCCATGAGGCCGCACAACGTCACGGCCAGCCCGCGGTCGTTGGCCTCATCGAGCATGCGATCCAATTCCTGGAAGAAAGCGGGGTTGGGCTGCGTGATATCCGGCAACGCCGACAAGAACGGCGGGATACCTTTTCGCGAACGCTTTAGCGCCCACTCCGGCGCGATCGACATCTGCAAGACCGTGTACCCCTTTTTCGTCCGGCTGTTGAGATACTCATCCCACTCCTCGCTGGTGGCATGAACAGGTGCGGCCCAGCAGGTGTCGCCGACCCAGAGAAACGGGGTGCCGTCCGCAAATACCAGTGTGCGCCCATCATCCGAAACGCGCGGGTAGCCGTGACGCGCGAGAGGATTCCGGCCGCGGGCAGGCTGCACGCGCACCACTCCCGTCTGCTGAAGTCCGCCATTGGATGAATCCGAGCATTCGGCCGACCAGCGCCATTCCCCGGGCAGGGGAAAGGCGTGCCGGACTACATATGTACTGCCACCATCCCAGAAGGCCATGCCGCTGCGTATCTCGCCACCGGGGCCCTCGAAGCGCACACGAACCTCCACATCGACACAGGGATTTGCGTAGACGCGGTCGCTCACGAACCGGTGCTCCCAGCGTGTCCACGCGGCCACGGTGTCTGCCGAGGCTGCCGATGCCACGAGAAGAACCGCGAGCAACAGGAGAGTCTGGCTGAGAACGTGCTCAACAGCGGTTGAAACAGGCGAATTCACGCGATGTCACCCCATGAGAAGTAGATCGAGGCTTCGGGGAACTGCCTGCGCAGCATACGAAGCAAACACGTCCACCTTCAACAAATTGGCAAAGCAATTTCACGTGACCGGCTCGCCGGTCGCATGTTTGCCGAGGCACTTGGGGTATGCTGCATGGTAACGCGGAAAGCAACGGAGGGAATCATGACAACTGCTGATACATTCAGGAAGCGGCTAACCTCGACACTGATCGGGACTCTTCTGGTGTTAAGCATACAGGCGTGCGCCGGGGAAGCCGATGGCCGTCCCAACGGCGACGCAGACACCCCGCCGCCCTTTTCGTTTCGGCTGGACGGAGTGCCTTCAGCCCAATTCCTGGGTTCGTGGAAATGCGAGACCTCAGAAGCGCAGGAACCGGACCAGCGGACGGTGACGCGCTACACCTACACGAATCCTGATGGTACTTTGAGCGTGGTGCTCACGTGGACAGTGTATGGCGACTTTTCTGGGGTGGAATGGGTGGTGTCGCTCGAAAACACCGGGACCACGGACAGTCCTCTCATCACGGAACTCCTTGCGGCGGACCTGCCACTCGAATCACCCGTTAAAGGCCCGTATACGCTGCACTATGCGGATGGCAGCCAGGCGCAACCCACAGACTTTCATCCGCGTGAGGCAAACCTCACTTCCGAGAAGGAGCTGAGCTTCGCGCCGTCCGGCGGCCGCCCATCCGATGGCGTCATGCCGTACTTCAACGTGAATGGGAATGGCGGCGGCTTGATGGCGGCCATCGGCTGGACCGGCCAGTGGAAGGCGTCGTTTCAGTGTGACGTCGAGGGCCGGGTGATGTTCCGCGCGGGAATGGAGCACGTTCGCGTCCGGCTGCACCCCGGCGAGCGCATTCGCACCCCCGCCATCATTTTGATGCAGTACTCCGGTGAACGCGTCGACGGGCACAACGCGTGGCGGAAATTCATGCTGCGTCATTGCACGCCGCATCCGGGCGGCAAGCCTCCTGTGCTCCCCGTGGCGGCCTCCGGTGCGACGATTGGCTTCAATGAGGTTTCTGAAACGAACCAGACGCGGGCCATCGGCAATATCGCGGCGCATGGACTTCCTGTGGACACCTATTGGATCGACGCGGGCTGGACCACAGGCGGGTTCCCGCTGGGCATGGGAACGTGGGACCCGGACCCCGCGCGCTTCCCGCACGGATTGAAGCCGGTATCCGAAGCGGCGCACCGGGCGGGCCTGCGCTTCCTGGCGTGGTTCGAGCCGGAACGGGTCATGCCCGGCAGCACGCTGTACACGACGCGCGCGGCATGGCTGTTGGCGCCCTCGAATCTCCCGATCGATCTCGCCTACCAGAAGGACTGGCGTCTGCTGGACCTCGGCAATCCCGAGGCGCGCGCCTGGGCCGCGGATACGATCGCGTCGTTGATTGGGGACTACGGCATCGACATCTACCGCCAGGATTTCAATATGCACCCGCTCTACTACTGGCGGACCGATGAACCCGCGGATCGGGAAGGCATGCGCGAGATTCGCTACGTCGAGGGTCTGTATGCGTACCTTGATGCGTTGCTGGAGAAGCATCCGCAATTGCTGATCGACAACTGCGCGAGCGGCGGACGCCGCTTGGACTTTGAAATGATGCGGCGAAGTGTGCCGCTGTGGCGCACGGACTATTGCTGGGAACCCGTGGGCGCACAGTGCATCGAATACGCGCTCTCCTTCTGGCTGCCACTGCACGGACTCGGCGCGGTATCAACCAATCCCTATGATTTCCGGAGCGGCATGGGCGCCAACGTTTCCTGCGCGTTCGACTACTACACAACCGATGCGCCGTTCTGGCCGGAGCTGAAGGAACGCCTCGACGAGTACCGCGCGCTGCAGCCGCTGTACTGGGGTGACTTCTATCCGTTGACGCCCTACGCGCCCGGCGAAGACGCCTGGATCGCGTGGCAGTTTGACCGGCCCGACTTGGGTATGGGAATGCTCCAGGCTTTTCGCAGAAACGCGTGCAAGGCGGACGCGCTACGCGTCGTTCTACGGGGGCTCGACAAATACGCGCGCTATACCGTGAAGAACCAGGATGGGGGAGAGGCCCGCGAATACACCGGCGCGCAATTGATGACAGAAGGGATCGAGATCAAGCTGGAAGCACGCCCCGCCGCGGGTGTGTATACCTACGAGAAGCTGGATATGCCCGTAGGGGCGAGGCGGTGATGAGGGGTGGTGTGACTTGCCCCAAATACACAGGCGCTGGCGGCTACACCACGGGTCGGACGGATCCGACGAATCGGACAGATCAGTCCGACTGGTGCCAAGAAAAAGCACAGGCGAGGGCGCCTATGCCACACGCGCTTGCCCGGCCATGGATTTGGGTTGTCATGTTTGAAGTGGTGGGGTGCCCCAATGGACCAAGACACCGCAATGGCAGTCTCTTCCGCTATAGGCGTGTGGCATAGGCGCCCTCGCCTGTGCACCCATTGGGAAAGACAGAACTGGTGCGCCTGAATCCGGCAGTCGACGCAGACTACGCTTGGTGCGGCGTTGGCAGTTTAATGGCGCTCCTGATAGCGCGCGCCGTGGGTAGTGTGCCTCCGACAGCCACTAAATCCCGACGCGTTTCATGGTCTCTGACTCCCCGCTTTTGCCGGTGTCGCGACGGAGCGATTCGCGGGACGCAGCCGCTGTGCCAATACCGTCGCTTCCTTGGTGCTGGTGGGAACTGGCAGGCCATCGTTCATCCAGTCGGCCCCGGCGGTCCACGGAGCTTCGTGCGTCTCAAGGGCGCCAATGGAAGGCGGGCGTCCCGCGTGGCCTTCGGCGAATCCGGGCACGGCTACGCCCGCAGCGTCCAGCGGGCCGTCTGGCTTCGGACGAAAGTCATATTGTGCCGCGTCGACGAAGAACTCGTGCTCAGCGTCCGTCTGAATGGCCACATTGTGGTCGATGGCGCCTTCTTCCGGTTCCAGCGGTATCATGAACGGTCTCGTGGCGTTCTGGTAGTCGCTACGCCAGGACATACGATCGACAAAGGCATAGGCGGCGTTGTTGCGCACGCGCCACCCGGCGCGCTCAGTGGGAGTTGCCGCCTGCTCGAAGACGACGATCAGCGGACCCTCGGGGTTATTTACCATCAGGGTGTTGTTATACCCCTCCAGTTGGAACCCCTGCATTTTGCATCCGACAGAAGCGTTCCAAACGAGGTTGTGATGAAAGACGATCGCACGGCCTTCGATGTCCACGCGGAAGCCGATGCCGTGAATGTCGTGAAGCCAGTTGTGATGTACGACGGTGCCGGGCATATTCCTGCCCACCGGCACATACAGGGACGCCACATCCACGCAGTGAAGCCCTGCGTTGAACACGTGGTTATGGTCCAGCATGGCGGATCCGGCCCCCGAAGCGTAGATGCCCACGCCCCCGACGTTGTATACGGTGCAGCGCCGCACGACATTGGGCGCGGTGGCACGTGTATTGGCCTCCGCGCTGGCATCGTTTGAGGCTACTACCCCGTGCGTGCTGATTCCGGGTCCGGGATGCCGGCCGTGCAGGTTGCAGTCGTGCACGACGCAATTCTCCACACGGTTCCCGGCGCCTTCGATTTCCAGCGCAGTATCCACTGCCCATTCAATCAAGCAGCGCTCGACGACATTGTCCTCTCCTTCAATATGAAGATTCTTCTGTGTCTTGCGGGCGGTCTTGAGGTCCTGAAATACCCGGGGTGTCGAGGGATACAGAAAACGGCAATTGCGCAGGACGACGCGGCGGCTTTGCGTGAACCGCGCGTTGCAGCCGCGGAACTCCAACCCATCAATGATCACATCACTGGTCCCTCGGCCTTCGAAACCGGCAACCCGCGCCTTGACCGAGACAGCGCCTGCTGCAGGTTGGCGGCCATCGGGCGCGATCACGAGCAGTTCACCGCGTTCAATGTCATGCCACCATTCGCCG
>JADLCA010000613.1 GCA_020847495.1 Candidatus Hydrogenedentota bacterium
ACGTAGGCCCGATCTTTCTCGATAGAGAAATTCTTGAGATCCTCGTCTGTTTGTCCGGCTGGCATGTCGTCGTAGGAGTACCATGGCTCACCCGTGAAGTCCGGCGTTCCTATACAGATGCGCATGAGGTTCATGCCAATGCCCTTGTCGGGCGAGACAAGCCGCCCCATGACCTCTGAACGCGCAGCGGGCTCGAGGCGCCATAGGTTCGCACAGGTGCTGTGCTCGAGTGAGCTACCCAGACCCAGGATGGTCTGGTAGGTTTTGGAGTCGTCCACGACGATGTCTGGCTTCTGGCCTTGTGCAGCTGATGAGAATGCGAGCCTCTCCTGGGCTGCAAGGGTGCGGCTCATGTCCAGCGAGGACACCCAGCTCTCGACGGCACGGTCCGCTGCGCTCGCCGTGCTGAATGCGACAAAAGACAAGACGGCCACCCCCAGGCAGGCCCTCATTTCATGACTCATGACTTCGCTCCACATCCTGGTTACTCGTACCCGCTCAACTATCTGGCCGCAGACTGGAGGGATGCTTCCTTCGCCATCAGTGCTTCATGCGCTTGTTTGAGCTCAGCTTCCAGATTATCCCTGCCCGACACAACCACAATGGCAGCGTCCTTCACTTCATCAAGCGTGATTGTCAACTGCTTATTGTCCACCTTGCAGGGGACCTGGACAAGGCCACTGCCTGACACACGCAGAGCCGTGGCTGGTGTTAGCCACTCGGGCATATCCACCTTGATGGAGAGATCCTTCTGGGGAGTGAAGGGGTAAGCCACCGGGTCGATCTCGTAGTCAAGGTTCGTGACGCACAAGATGAGCTTGTCCCAGGAGACCAATACTGCCGCGTCCACGTCGCGTGGCCCGGCAACGGTGCCCGCATATGGTTCACTCGCGAGGAAGTCCTCGCGCAGCATTGCCATTACCCGGTTCCAACCGCGCATGCACTCACGCGTCTCAGGATACTTCTCACTCATGGCCTTATTGTACGTGAACCAGAGAATGCCCTTGGCTCCGCGGCTCAGATTGAGCACGAGTTGGGCCGAGATCTCCTCCGGCGTCGGGAGGGGACGCAGCGGCCGCTCAGACCATCCGTCGTGGTTGCCCTGAGACCATACCCAGATGGGGCGCGGCGCGGCGGCGTATTTCAGGTCTTCCGTGTAATACGCCGTCTCCTCCAGGTACGTCCCGTGAGGTTTGGGCCACTTGCTGCTGGATGGGGCCGTGACGCAATAGTGATCATGACCCGCGATATCGGGGATGGCGGCGTAATTGAAGTATTGGGTGTTCCGGCAGAGATTGATGAATGTAGGAATGGTCGTATCGTACGCCCGGACGGTCGAATCACAAAACAACATGACTTGCGCGTCCGTGGACCAGTCTGGTTCATCGCGCAACATCCAGCATGCAACCGAGGGATGACCCGAAAGATCCCTCACCATGTCCACATTGACCGGTTCACCCGTATGGACCATCGCGCGCAGTCCCAGTTTAGCGGCCATGCCGCCAAAGAACTCATCGTCCTTCTTGCCGCCTGCGACTCCCGCGTCGACGTGGTCACCCGCGACGAACTCGCGTTCTTTTGGATCAATGCCCCAGGTACCTATGGGGAAGAAGTCCGCAAATGCCCGCCGGTGCGCATAGATGTGGCGCTCCTCCTCCTCCGCCCTGGCAGTCACTCGCACAACGGCCAAGGTGCTCGAAGGGATAGGCGTGGAGAGCTTGATACGTGCGATGGCCTGGCCGGAGCCCTGTAGCTTCTGCCCGCGCCATTGGATGTCCTCTACGTCGTATCCCGGAATCTCCACGGTGCTGCATTCCACGGCGGAGCGGCCGCTGTTGCGCAAGTGGATTTCGAGTTCCTTCAATCCCGGCATGAAGCGGATGTTGGTGATATTCACCTCGTCTTCCTTCAGCACGCCGCTATACTCGAGACATGGCTCCCAAGTGCTGTCAACGAACGAAAAGGCGTAGGGAACGTCCGGTCCAAAGTCGCGTTCCGTGCCGCTGATTTCAAGCACCGTCGATTCCCCCGGTTCCAAGTTGCCGTCGTACAGACGATGCCAGGCCACGAAGTGATTCAGCACCCAGTAGGATTCGTCCCGGTTATTGTAGCGCCAGAAACGAAGACTTACGGGTGTGGCGCTCGTGTTCGTGAGATAGAAGTAGAGCAGTCCACCTTGGTTCGGGAACTCGCTCTCGTATTCGGTGATGCGATCCACGTTCCATCGGGCCGGCCGGTAGTGCACGTAGTCAATGCGCAGCGCGCCCGACTGGGCCGCGTCGGCGTCTGCCCCCACTTGAGCCGTTTGCGCACGGGCTCCCCCCGCCGCAAACACGCACAGAGCGATTGCTCCCAGCTTCACAAGGCAAGGCACTCGCATTATTGGAACTCCTTGTTCAGGTACTGAAGTGCAAACAATAGGCCTGTGCAAACGCAGACTTCGAACTCCGATATTCTCTGAAACGCGTCACTGTTTGGACTTGGCGCCGCCACGGTACGTGTGACTTGTCTTCGCCTTCTCGGGATCATCAACCTTCTTCTTTGAACCGCACCCCACCAGCGAAAAGCAAACCAATACCGCGATGACGAGTGTGAATACTCTTCTCATAAGGACAGCCCTTCCTGATGCTGCGACATTTGTGCAGTGCGCTAAGGTGAATGTATATCAAACGCGGAGATTCAGGGGTTCGGTCCTGCGTGCCATTCCCTCGCCCAGATCACCGGAAAGGATGAGTGCGCTCTCCTCCCCCCGAGCGCGGTGGGGATACCGCCCCCGGTATCCCCACCGTGAATACTGCGCTCATACGAAATCGAGACGGCCCTTACGGATTCTGCAGTGCGAATCCCCCGTTCGTCACGAAGGTCGACGTGAGCATCCAGTTCTTGCTGCCGTCCTGCTGCGGATACTTGCTGAACTCCGCGTGCCCGTCCATGTAGAGGATGTTGGAGCCCCCGGGCAGATGGTTGAACGTGGCGTTACCGACTGTCAACCCGCCGCTACGTTTTGCGGAGCAGTGGTCCCACATGATCGGAATCGAGCTTTGGGCGGAATTTGCGCCGGCCGGATTGTTGATGTCAGTGATCATGAACCGCTCAATTCCCTCGCGGAGGTGCATGGCCGTCTGTGTTCCCGCATCGGGAAAGTTCAGCGTGACATCCTTGTACCACCAACGGTTAATGATAGTCTGACTGGTAGCGTCGGGGCTGTCATCGTCCCAGACATCGCTCAGGTATGTTACGTCCGCAACCGTCTTCACCCACTCGGGCTTGATCAGCTTGGGCTGATAGTGATAGGCAATGGCGAAAGTGAAGAACACCTTCGAGCCGATGGAGCAGTCGCTGCCGTAATCGCCTGGGAGAAACATCGAATTCACCGTACCGAGGTCGTCGGGACTGCATTCCGTCGCGGTGGTGTCATCCGGCACCGGGATGATCCAGTCTTCCCACCCCGTCCGGGAAGTGGCCGACGGGCAGAAGCTCACACGCCACTCGGTGAGATACTCAGGATATACGGCGGCCCCGCGGGGTCCGACACCCCCTGGCCACAGGGTGTCGGTGTTGGAGGGGTCATTCATGACTTCATCTGTTGCCCAATAGTCCACATCGGGATACCTCTCGCCCTTGGACTCATTGGCATACATTTTGTACACAAGGGACCATTGCTTGAGGTTGTTTTGACAGGAAGCCCGGCGAGCCGCCTCCCGTGCACGGGCCAAGGCTGGGAGGAGGATGGCGGCAAGAATCCCTATAATTGCAATAACGACAAGGAGTTCGATTAGGGTGAAACCTCTGCTGCGCATATGTCATTCCTTTCTGATTGTTGGGGTCTTGGGTAGCAGGTTATTCGTCGACGCCCGCACCACCTCCTTCTCTCGATTGATTTGCAAACCTCTCATAGAAATCACTGTCCCTTGAGCGGGGCGGCTAACGCTCATGACCTTTGGAATAGCCTCTCGTGTACAATGTTCTACGTACGAGACCGGATTTGTCCATCGGCAGAACTAGCGACACTATTTGTAGAACTCTCATTCCGATCGGGATGAGGTTACAGGGCGCAATGCGCACTGTAGGCGGGCATCATGAAAACCAAGCGTGTACAGGGACATGTAATACGAGATGTTATGGTGTGGTCGACGCGGTGCAGCGAGCACTTTTTCCCCTGGCGGACTTTGGCGGCGCAGCCTATGCGCGAAAGCCAGATCGCAGAAGCGGGGATTAGCGACATCTATCCGGGATATGAACTCGGGCGAACGCAACCCCGGTTTCATCTGCTGGTCTACACCAGCATTGGCGCGGGACGTTTACGTACTCAGGAACTGACAAGGGAGATCCGCCGCGGTCGGCTTCTCATAGTACCAGCGGGCACCCCGTTCGGGTATAAACCGGACAAGGGCCGCTGGCGGTTCATGTGGTTTCATCTTCCCGACAATGAACGCTGGGCAAAACTCCGTGGTGTGCCCGCGATCCTCCGGCCCACCTACCTGACAGAGGTTCTGGAGAGCGCGACCGAAGGCTACCTGAAAGAATCGCGCGGGCGTGGACCGACTTCTCAAAGGGCGGCAATGCTGTATGCGGAACTAATTGGACTCTATATCTCGCGCGAATTGGGTTCCAGGGAGGAACCCGTGTCTGCCGACATCAAGAATCGGTTGTACAATCTGTGGGACACGGTAAACGACGACCTAAAACGGCCGTGGACGGTGGAGGAGATGGCGGACCTGATGGCGGTCTCCCCCGCGCACTTGCACCGGATCACCCGGGAACACGCCAATGCCAGTCCCATGAAAATGGTCACGCGACTTCGTATGGAGCGCGCTCAGGAGTTGCTGATTATTCACCCCTATCCCATCCGCGTCATTGCCGACATGGTGGGATACCAGAACGAGTTTGCGTTCTCGGTCGCCTTTAAGCGGTTCTCCGGGGTAACACCGGGACAATTCCGCGAGCGACGGTGAGACAAAGCACCACACGGCCTGTTCTCCACTTTGTAGAAGCGCGCACAGTCGGTCGCGAATAGCCCTGCTTCGCCGGCAACGGGCCCTTCAGAGGGTGTGACTTTCCATGCCCCTCTCTTCGAAGGCTCCGCATCTGCAGTGTGATACGCCCAACAACCGGGCTTGTCGAACTGACGGACAAGAATGCTCACTTCTCGTTGGTGGTCACGGAGGCGTCAGCGAAATCGAACTTGACCAGGAACGCATCGCGCCCTTTGCTGATTTCTCTAAGATAAGATTGGTGCAGTTTGAAATCCTGAGAGGCAGTACGCCCTGCGACAAACGCGGTACCGCGGCCACCCAATGCCACGGCCCCACACTGATCTTGGCCCGAGCCGCCCAGCAGGGTGGCATAGTCGATACGCCCTTCGGGTGTGAACCGCACGAGAAAGCCGTCGGAGTTGCCCCCCGCATGACGATCGACAAACGCATCAGGCGTAGTGGGAAATCCCATGCCCGCACCGCCCACGGCATAGGCAAACCCGCTCGCGTCAACTGCAAGTCCATCCGAGCACAACTCGTCTTTGCCAGGGCCCCCCAAATAGGTCGAAAACAAGAGACGGGTGAGGCCGGCATCCATCTTGGCAAGATAGGCATCCGAGTCGCCACCGTGGTGTGCCGGCTGGACGGCATTCAAGACGGGTAGATTTGCCGAGGTGGTGTTACCCGCCAGATAGACGTTTCCCTGTGCATCAAGTCCGATGCCGTAGCCCACATCCTGGCCTTCTCCACCGAAGTAGGTGGCGGCAAGCAGGCGGCTCCCGTCTGCGCTGACCTTCGCGACGAACGCGTCTTTCGGGCCGTACTGGTCCTGGGCGCGTGCGGTGCCGCCGCCGTGGGTCATCTGAAATGCCCCGGCCGTCGCCGGGAAGTCGAGTGCCTCGACGTGCCCGGCAAGGTAGATGTCGTCGGAGCTGTCCGTGACGACACCCCACGCCTTCTCAAACCCGTGACCACCCAGCCAGGTCAGAAACACGAAGTCCGTGCCGGCCGGATTGATCTTGGCGATGATCGCGTCTTCCCCTTTGGTGAAGGACCCAGCCACATCAGGTGTGTCCTCGGGTGGATCGTTGTAGACGGGCTGGTGAGAGCCCGGAGTGGTGGGCATGTCAGGCGAATGAGACCCGCCTACCGCAATGCAGTTGCCCTGGGAATCCACCGTAATGCCGCGGAATTCCTCCATGCCTTCTCCACCGAACACGCAGCAATACTCGAGTCCGTCGCCGTCTGGCTTCACCTTCAAAACCAGCAAGTCATACGTCGGGCCGTAGTGACTGATGAATCCTTCCGTCGGCAGATCCGACGATTTGGTATTTCCCGCAATGTATGCGAACCCCTGGGAATCTACGCACATGGTCTTGCCCGAGTCTTTGTCGCTTCCACCGATATAGGTCGAATACAACACTTCCTTGCCGTCCGGACTGAACTTCACCAGGAAGATGTCCTCATCGCCTCCGAGGGTCGCATCGTAATGTTTGCCTGGCAGTGTGAGTTCTGCCGAGGTCGTCATTCCACAGACATACATGTTGCCTTCGGCATCTACACCCACACCGCGCGCGTCGGCGCTAGGCATCCCTACAAAAGAGACAAGGTTGATAACCGGGTCGATTATCAGCGGGAGAGAGGCGTCATAGGAGTCGACGTGAAAAGAAACGCCATCTTCGGCATCGAGCAGATAATGACCTGCAATTTGGGAGCGGACACCATCGCGCTCCTGATAGATCACTGGCGCCTGAAATCGTGTCGGGATTCCATTTGCCGTGAAGAGAAGGTCTCCGCCGGCATCGACTTCAGCGGAATCGGCGCCATCAATCGAGAGCGCAATGGACTCAGGATCTGCGCCAGGATGCACCACGAAATCGAACTCAAGGTTTCCGCGGGTGCCGTAGTAGAGCACGTCTATGCCTGGATAGACGTCCGCAAACCGCACCTTGCCGAAGGTGGGCACACTCGTGCGCCACTTGGATGCGTCCGGGCCTTTGAGGTAGTTCACACGGCCCGGCAGTCGCTGGATCGCTTCAGCGGCGGCGTCAGCCTTTCCGCCAGTCAGACCTATGCGCAGCAAATTGTGTGACGTCGGGCCACCGGGACCGGCCTTGTGAAGGATGAGCACTTCACAAGGCGCCAGATATACATCGAAGTGCGGATTGCACGAAACATGGCAGACGTTCCACGGGAAATCCGCCTCATAGCGCTCAAAGCACATGGGAAGACTCAGATAGTC
>JADLCA010000614.1 GCA_020847495.1 Candidatus Hydrogenedentota bacterium
CCAGGACGAAGAAGCCAGTTATGGTGGGGTGTTCGGCTTGGACGGTATCCATAGCGCGGGCCACTGCCCTTGTCATGGGCAAGCGCGGTAGCCACGTGGGGTCGCCTGTCGTCTTGTACTTGTCCCACGCGTAGGCGATAAGTTCGTCCTCGGTGCGTCCGCTGGCGATGTACCGCGGGTCGGTCTCATCGGCAAACTTGATGCGTTCGTTCGGAATTTGCTTGACGTATGCCACGATCGACTGCGTGGCCACGGCAATCGCGGCCAAACCCGCATCAACGGACGAGGGAGGCGTGGAGGTGTTGCTGCCGCCGTCGATAAGCATCATGGCTTTCGTATGACTGACCGTGTTCGGGATGATGATAATCAGCCAGTGTTCCCACAACGTGCGGTCCACCTCGGAGGCGCTGCGCCACGTACCGGAGGCCATGTACCAGACGTTGGCTGTGTAGCCTGCACCGGTGATCACATTCGCCTGAGTGGGACCGTACGTGTACTCCGGGTCCGGCGCGTTGACGTAGTCGTCCAACGGCGTTGCCTGCGCCATTTCCCCAAACGCCAGAACGAGGCAGCCCAGCACCCACACCACACACATCTGTCTGTTGATTGCTTGCTTCACCGCAGTATCCCCCCGACCCCCGCGCATCCCGGCGGCGGTTGCCTAGCCCCAGTCACATCGCTTTCCCCAAATACACTCAATGTGACCCCTTCACTATAGCGCAAGAAGCCTGGAGAAAAACCAATCAAACGCCGGGCGTGCGGGTGCGCCGGCTTCAAGAAAGACCTCACCACGAAACTCGCGAAAAACACGAAACAAGGCGAAGAAACTAGCCCGTCCTTTGAGTGAGTTCGTCACGCACCCGCCTTCGAGGGAGGATCATAGCACCATGCGTTTGAGCCCGTCTGGCAGCAAACGCACGTTGAAATTGATGAGCAGCCCCGTGGCAATACTTGACAGTTTCATATAGGTAAGCAATTGAGCTTCGTGAATCGGGAGTAGCCCGTCCACGCTTTTTGGTTCCAGGATGATTTGCTTGTCAATGAGCATGTCGATCCGATAGCCACAATCCAACTCGATGCCCTTGTAGACCACGGGGAGGGGCGCTTGCACTTCGTGCGGGATGCCCGCGAGAGTGAGGTCGTGCGATAGGCATCGCTCATAGGTGGACTCGAGAAGTCCGGGACCCAATGCGCGGTGCACTTCAATTGCGCATCCAATGACACGATTTGAAAGTGCGTCGAACTCCATGGCACCGCCCCCTTTCTCGCCCGCCGCGTTTCTGTACAGATCATGTCCTTCAGCTTCACTCAAGTCGCTTGGCCGTACTGCAGGCGGACGGGTTTGTATGTGCTAATTCAGCATTGTCACATGAAAAAGCGCGACGGCGCAAACCGTCGCGCATTAAGTGCTTTCGTTGGGCTCATCGCCTTTCACGCTTGCGAATCGCGATGCAAGGCCTCTGTCCCTTTCGTGTGTTTCGTGCCTTTCGTGGTGAATCTTCTTCCGCCTTAGAATCCATCGAAGGGCCTGTTATAGCGCCCAAAGGTCCGCGCGCTGTCCTCCGTCATCGGGAATTTCTCGGCGGGGTAGCGGAGGAACTCCACGTGGCCGTCCAGGTACAGCACGTTGCCGCCACCGGGCACATGGCTGAAGTCCGCAGTGGCCGTCGTGATGTGGTCCCACGCCACTGGAACGTCGCTGGACGCCACGGAGCTTCCCGCGGGGTTGTTAATATCCGTGATGAGGAAGCGCTCAATACCCTGGCGCAAACGCCGAATCGTGTCGCTCCCGCCTGCCTGGGTGCCCGCATAGGTGGACGACACGGTGAAGTCCTCGTCGCTTGCCTCGCCGATTGTATCGACGTTCTCCTGTGCGAGTTCGCCCCAGGGGGTGCCTGCGAACTGGGCTTCGGAGAAGCGCCCGCCTGTGTCCAAACCCACCGTGCCGGCCAGCGGCCCGAGAATGTTCACGTCGTCCACAATGAGCCAGCCCGTGTAGTCGTAGGGTTCCTTCGTCAGTTCACAGGGGTCGACGACGCCGTTCTTGTTGCCCTTCGCCACGTCATACCGGTCCAGAGCACTCGCCTGCGGACCCCAGGACGGACACCAGGCCACATTCACGTCGCTCAGGTACTCCGGCATCAGGGCGGTCCCGCTGAATATCATCTCGGCGCCCAGGTTCCCATCACACTTGTAGGTCTGCCGCGGCGGCAGCTTCTCGCCATCGCTTTCGCCCGAGTACATGGAGAAGACGAGGCCGAGCTGTTTCAAATTGCTTTGGCAACTGGCGCGCCGCGCAGCTTCCCGCGCTCGCGCAAGGGCGGGAAGCAGGATCGCCGCAAGAATACCGATAATTGCAATTACAACCAATAACTCAATAAGTGTGAACCCCTTACGTGGACTCATGATCAAAGACTCCCTCTTTGTTGTGGTGGGCGCGGCCTCGCGCGAAGTATCTTAAAACATATGTTCTATAAGCAGAACAATTAGATTGTAAAACAAACTATAGATAAGTGTCAAGCAAAATACATCTTTTAATTGAGCTTGGGGTTTGCATGCAGATTTCTCATGCAAGACTTTTTATTGCAGAGCCTTACGGTCGAGATCAGGTGGCGATGTTGCCCAACAGTCCCATCAGGGTGACCCACAGGAAGAACTCGAAAATCCGGGCTACGAAGCCCGATACGGGGAAGCGGAGAAGATCGCCCCACTCGAAGCCATACATCCCGAAGATCAGCAGGGCCGCGAAGACCCAGCCCGTGTAGGGAATCAGGGAAAGCAGCATGACCCCGAGCACGATGGGGGCAAGGGCGATCAGGTTGAGCACGAAGCGCTCGTTGGGCAGGCGATTGCCCCATGTCAGGAAGAGGTAGAGGCCGAGGAAGGAGCCGAAATAGCGAGTAACCCCGAGGATGATCCAGTAGGCGGCTCCTGCTACCGGGGTGATGGTCTCCGTCACCTCTTCCGTGTTCGAAGCGGTGTGGGGAGACGGCGGCTCGGAGGTGTCGAAGAGAAAGACGAGCAGCGCCAGCGCTATGACAGCGATGCCGCTGTACAGGGCCACTTTCTGCATGGTCTCGTCGGAGGGCATGTTCTTTTCCCACCAGGACTGCGGCTCAGGCTCCTCCTCGACCATGACCTCAGGCGCCGCCGGCGCCAGTTCGCGGTCAAGCCTGATGCTATCGATGGGCGGGACATATCCTGAACTGGGATTCGAGGGGTCGGCGGGCCGCACGAGGTTCGAGCAGATGTGGCAGAGCATGCCTTCGGCGGTGGTATGGCGGTCCCAGTCACCGCGAAATGGCCGCCCGCAACGGTCGCAGTTGTGCTTGCCTGCCTTGGGCGCGGGCCGTTCCTCAGCCTCGAACATGCGGGCGGCAGAAACTACGCTTTCCGTGGGTTTGGATACGGGCTGTGCTTGCGCGGGCTCTTCGGAATCCAGGGTACGGCTGTTTTGCCAACTCACGGTGAGCGGCGAACCGCAGGCGGGGCAGGTCGTCCGAAGTCCCACGGCAAACTCCGACATGATCATCTCGTGACCACACGGACAATTGACGCGGATGTTCATGCTGCCGATTCCCCACGCGTGAAGGCCCAACAGACTCGCCTCCTCGATTGTACGAGGACAGGATGATGCGTTCAATGGGAGGCGTCAGATGGCCGAGGCTCGGGGTCCTCTGGAACCTCGAACGAAATGCCGCGAGGCGCGAATACCTCCGTGTACCCCTCGCGGTAGGTGGGAAACGCAAACGTGTATCCGGCGGCTCGAATCTTCGCGTTGGAGCAGCGTTTGTTTCCCCGGGCGCTGCGCCCCTCGGCGTCCACCGGGGCCGTTGGGGGTGGCGGCACACCGAGCAGGTCGGCCATCCAACGGAACATGGCGCCGCGTTCCGCGGGTTCGCAGTCCACGCCGAGATACAACTCGCCGGGTGCGTCCAAGTTCATGAGGTGGTGCAGGACGCCTGCGCAATCGTCGCGATGGATGAGGTTCGCGTAGGTGGGTTCGGGCGGGCACACGGCGATGCGGTTACGCACATTCTCCAACTGCTGCGCGCGGCCGGGACCGTAGATGCCGCCCAACCGCACGATCGTGGCCGGCCAGGGAGCGCTCTGAAATACGCGCTCGCCTTCCAGCAGAGCCGAGCCCGAGAAGTGCGTCTGCTCCGCGGGCGAGGTCTCGTCAATCCACTCGCCGTTCTGCTGCGCGTAGACGCCTGTGCTTGACGTGAACAGGACCCGCTTGAGGTCCTGGCGTTGACTGGCCAACGCGTCGAGCAGGTTGCGTGGACCTTCCACGTATGCGGCGCGGTAGCGCGGCTCTTCGTAGCCGCCAGCAGCCGCGGTGTAGAACACGAAATCGAGCCCCTCGGGAATGACCGCGAGCGTCGATGGGTCCATGAGGTCCGCACTCAGGGCCTCCACACCCTCGGGCAGCGGGCCGGGGGTGCGGCGCAAGGCCCACACCTCGTGACCCTCCGCCACGAGCCGCGCGGCCAGGGCTGTCCCCACATATCCACATCCAGCGATTAGGGTTTTCATGAGCGTGTTTTCCTTTGCGTCGTCGTGCGCATACCTCACCGTGGTTGTGAGGCGAGCCTCGCCCGCCTATGATACGGAGAAGAGGCTGCGCAAGGAAACCAGGACAAACCGTCCGGCATCGGACAGCGAGGACGTGATGAGCGATTCGACCTGGGGCAAGGCGCTGATAGAAGAGTGCAAGAGACGGCTCTTCGAGGAGTCGCTGCCCCGCATCCAGAAGTGTCTCGACCAACTCAGCGACGACGAGATCTGGAGACGCCCCAACGCCGAAACCGTCAGTGTGGGGAACCTCGTGCTGCACCTGTGCGGCAACGTGCGGCAATGGATATGCTCCGGCTTGGGCGGCGAGCCCGACCACCGGCGCCGTTCCCTGGAATTTACGGCAACCGGGCCGCTGCCGCGCCAGCAACTCCTCGACCTCCTGCAATCCACCCTTGCCGACGCCCGCCGCGTCATGGATTCCGTGGATCCTGCAACGCTGCTGGAGGTCCGCCCGGTCCAGGTGTACCGCGAATCCGGCTTGAGAATCTTGGTTCACGTGGTCGAGCACTTCTCCTATCACACCGGACAAATCACCTATTACGTCAAAGCGCTGAAGGCGATAGACATGGCGTATTACGACGTGGGGAAGCTTGAGAAAGAGCAGGCATAAGTCGCCCGCGTTGCCGCGGGCTTTCCCAAGAGCCGGCAGGGATGCCGGCGCTCCTGGCAGCCCCCATGCCAGCATACCCTTCTGGCCCGTTGACATCTGGCTGCGGTTCGGGATCGCTATTCACACCCGCTCCGCTGTATCTTGATGCAGAGGGCGAAATGACGCGCGAGTAGCGGAATCAGGTGTCCCACAATCCCGCGGAGGATCCCCCGCAGCATGCACAGTGACCGCAGCACGTCGAAACGGACCGAGATCAGCCGTGCCGTTCCGCGCTTTCGCGATTTCGAGCGCATTGTGTTCTTCACGGGCGCTGGCTTGTCCGCGGAAAGTGGAATCCCCACATATCGAGGTCAGGGCGGCATCTGGCATCAGTACAATTATCAGGACTTCGCGTGCCAGCGGGCGTTCGACCGGGACCCGGAAAAGGTGTGGGATTTTCACGATGCCCGCCGCGAGAAAGTGGCGGCATGCGAGCCCAACGCCGGACACCGGGTCATCGCGGAGGTGCAGCAGACGAAACCCGGCACGGTCATCATCACGCAGAACATCGACGGCCTTCACCAGCGCGCGGGGTCGCATTCGGTGGTCGAATTGCACGGCAGCCTGTGGCGCGTGCGGTGTGACCGCGAGGGGATTTGCGTCCCCAATGACCAGGTTCCGCTGGTGCCGCGGCGCTGCGCGTGCGGCGCGTACTGGCGGCCCGACATCGTCTGGTTCGAAGACATGCTCAATCCCGCGAACATTCAGCGAGCCACGGATGCGTTGAAGTCGTGTGAGCTTCTCGTGAGCGTGGGAACATCCGGGGTGGTGTATCCCGCCGCGGACATGCCGCTCATCGCGATGGAGGCCGGCGCCGTCACCATTGAGATCAATCCCGAAGAAACCTCCGTAAGCCGTCTCTATCAACACACGATTCGCGCCGCCGCGTCTGAAGCGCTCACCGCGCTTTGGGCAGAGTAATTCGCGCCGGTGCGCATATCACCTTCTTTGCAAGGAGGAGTCACGCATGAACCGCAACACGATTGATGTTCCCCATAGCCTTGCCGGAGCGGCCCGGAGCGCGTGCGACGCAGAGGCGTTTCGCAGGATGGGACATCAGCTCATCGACGCAACAGCGGACTATCTGGCGGACATCACTGCTGGCAAGCGCATCCCCGTGATGCCCTGGGTGGAACCCGAGACGATGGTGTACGAGTGGCCGCCCCATTTTCCCGCCGCTCCGGCCGGGGACATGAATCGACTCTTCGAGGCGGTGTTGGCCGAGGCGACCCACCTGCATCACCCGCACTATGCGGGGCACCAGGTGCCAGGTCCGCTGCCCGCCGCCGCCCTGTGCGACTTCGTCGCGGCCATCACAAACAACGCCATGGCCGTCTATGAGATGGGGATGTCCGGCACGGCCATGGAGCGGAGCGTGATTCGTTGGCTGGCGGACTCGACAGGGCTGGGCCCCGCGGCGGACGGTGTACTCACGTCGGGTGGTTCCCTGGGCAATCTCACGGCCCTGCTGGCGGCGCGCGCCGTCAAAACTCCCGCGGAGGGAGATGACCGCCTTCCGTCGCTGCTGGTATCGGAGCAGGCGCACTATTCGGTGCGGCGCTCGGTGAAGATCATGGGCTGGGGCCAGGACGGCGCCATCGCCGTGCCCTGCGATGAGCGCTTTCGCATGCGCGCCGATCTGCTGGCCGAGGCCCAAGCGCGCGCGGAGGCGCTTGGCCGAAAGGTGATTGGCATCGTGGGCAGCGCCTGCAGCACGGCGACCGGTTCTTTCGATCCCCTGGCCGCGATCGCCGATTACTGCGAAGCCAACAATCTCTGGTTCCACGTGGACGCGGCCCATGGCGGACCCGCCTGCCTGAGCGCGAAGTACCGCCATCTGCTGAACGGCATCGAGCGGGCCGACTCCGTGGTTATCGATCCGCACAAGATGATGCTCATGCCCGCGCTCGTCTCGGCGGTCTTGTTCCGCAACGGCGACCACTCGTATGCGGCCTTCGACGAGCGGGCCTCCTACCTGCTCGATCGCGACCCGCGCGAAGAGTGGTACAACCTCGGCTACAGGACCTTCGAGTGCACTAAGCGCATGGCGTCGCTGAAACTCTACGCGTGTCTCGCTTGTTACGGAACAGCGATGTTCGCGGAGTACATCACCGCGATGTTCGACCTAGGTGCCCGTTTCGCCGCGCTTCTCCGCGAAGCCAAGGATTTCGAGCTCGCCATCGAACCGGACTGCAACATCGTGTGCTTTCGGTACGTGCCCGATCGGACGTGCGATCTGGACGCGTTGCAGGCGGCCATCCGCAAGACACTGGTCCGCGAGGGTTCGTTCTACATCGTCCAGGCGCGTCTTCCCCAGGGACTCTTCATGCGCGTGACCTTGACTAACCCGTTCACCGAGGAAAGCCACCTGCTCGCGCTCATGGATGCCATCCGGCGGACCGCGGCGCGGTTGGGATAGGCTGATGACGTGCGTAGTCTGTCGCGTGGAAACGGCAGGGACTTTCAGGCCATGAAAAGGCCATGGGGTGGAAGCCCATGGCACCTCGTCTATCGCATTGCGACAGCATTCGCAGACGGCATGAAGCGCAATTCGTGGACCTTCTGTGATTCGATGTCTACGCCGTTCAGTAGCGCCTGCCGGTACTCGCCCGCCATGAACCGGCTTGCTTGATCGGCGTAGTTAGGACTCATGAAGTTTCCGGAGTTGCCCGTGGGGAGAATTGTAAGCGACTGGTCCGGCGCCGCGAAATCGATCAAGCGCCGCGTCGATGGACCTGCTATTACGCCGTAGGTTTCCTGCCCAAAGTGGTAGAGCATATTGTTGACTACCTGCGCGCCGCCCGCCGACGGAAACGGTCCAATATTGAACACGTGGCCCAGCAAAGGCAATTGGCCGAAGGGATGCTCGAACGTCATCGTGTGTGCGCGACCCCAGGTCCAGGCGTCCACGTCGCCGCCGAACCGCTTCGCAAGGCCGGCGACTTCGCCGCGGAACGCAGCGGCGATAATCTCGCTGCGTGATTCGCGAGGCCCCGTGCCCGCGTCGTCCCAGAACGGGGAAGAGTTGTCCGATACAAGATGCTTGAAGAAGTTCCAGTGGTCGGCGAGCGTCGAGTAGGTGTGGAAATTATCCGCACCCATTTCATCTTCCAGCGCGCGGCGCAGCACAGCCCCGCACAAGTGCTCATAGAGCGTGGCGCCCACGGAATCCACGTCGTGCCGAAGGTCCCAGGAGCGCAGGCGCCGCAACGCGTCCTGCTCGCGTGCATGCAACGACGCCATCTCGGGTTCGAGGACCGCCAGGAGTTCCCCCAGCACGACTTCTGTCGCATAGCCGGTGTCGTCTAGCTGGACGGCCTTCAGTTGCTCCACCGTCCAGTCCGATCGCTGGCTGAGAAGTTCCTCCAAACGTCCTGCCCGATCGTCCGGCTGCCAGTAGCCCATCAAGTTCAGCATGGCCCCGACGGGTTTCACTGTCGGTTTGTTGTTGGCTGTCACGATGTAGCCGCAGTCCGGGTTTTTGAGGCGCGGGTTCTGGTCGAACGGCAAGTACCCCAGCATTTCATCTTCGCCGGAGGCGCCATCGAGCATCTGCTTGCTGTTCACGTGTGGCGGGCGGATGGGGATCTTGCCGGCGGCCCACCATGCGATCGTGCCGTCCGCATCCGCGTAGCTGATATTCATTCCCGGAGACGTAATCAGCGCAACGGCCTGCTCGAATCCTTCGCACGTACGTGCGTGACCCATGCGGTAGAACGCCGTAATGTCCGTGTAGTCCACATGCTGCCACACCCAGGACAAGGACACCGGGTCGCCATCGTACTCATGGTAGGCGGCAAGGAAATCGTTGATGATCGGGCCGTGTGGCGTAACACGTACATTGCACAATACGTCATCGGCGAAACGCACGCGGATAGTTTCCGTCACCATCTCGATAGGCGACCACTCCCCCTTGTACATGACGAGTTTCGGGTTGTCTGGCGAGAAGCGCTCCAAATAGAAGTCCGTATCATCGATGGTGGACATCGTCAGGGCCCAGCCGCGCTGGCGGTTGTGGCCGAGCAGGGGCACAGGGATCGGCGGCAAATGGTACCCGTAGTTCTCGAAGTCTCCATACTTCAGGTGGGCCTCGTACCAGATGCCGGGATTCGTAAACGCGATGTGCGGATCGTTGCCGAGTATCGGCTTTCCCGAGGCCGTCCGCGATGGACCAAGCACCCATGAGTTGCTGCCCATCGCCGGGCCGAATTGCTGCGCGATCGCGGTGAATATGCCGGTCCATTCACGCAGGACCGCGTCGCGCGCCAGCAAACGTGGCACATGGTCTTCCGGTTGCTGTTCCACGTGTTCGCCATGTTCGAGGTAGGCTTTGGCTTCGTCGAGAGACTCCATGATTGTCACGGGTATGTCCAGGCTGTAGCCGGGAAACAGCGCATCGATATCCATGCCGGGATGCTTCTGCTTCAGCATCGTCACCAGAGGATCGCCGCGAATGCCGTCGGCAAAGGTGATCGGCAGGATGGCGGCGACGGACAGACAGTCGACCGGGGTGAAGGGCCGCACGTTCACCTGAAGCACGGTCAGCTCGAAGGGCAACGGCCCATCGGCGACGAAGGCGTTGACACCAGCCACATAGGCATCGATGACCGCGAGCACCTCCGGAGGCGTGTTCTCCGGATGTTCGAAATACTCCTCAGCTTTGGCGCGAAGGCGGAACGCCCTCACGGCGCGATCCACTTTGACCAGTGGAGGCCCCAGCACCTCCGCCAGTTCGCCTCGCGCGAGACGCCGCATCAGTTCCATCTGAAAGATGCGGTCCTGCGCCATGCAGTACCCGAGGGCGAAATAGGCATCCGTCTCGGTCCCGGCGGTAATATGCGGCACGCCGGACGCATCCCGGACCACCTTCACCTCGCTGCGCAATTGACCGCTCACAACGGCGCCGTCCAGAACCGGCAGCCGGGTCCGCGCCAGATAGGTCAGGGTGGCGGCCAGGGTGAACGCGCCCGCCACAAGCACGATCAGGACGAATTCCGCGATCCTGCGCAGCCATTTCATACATGAACTCCCTGTCCACACGTCTTGATCCAGCCGGCGGGAGACACTCTAGCATTCCAGAACGGACTTCGCTAGAATGCGCGCCAGGGTGTCTGGGTCATTGGGGATCCTGTCATGCGACCTGACGAAGCTCGGCAGAAGTTCAATCTGGCAGATCAACTCTACCGCGAGAAGAAGTATCCCGACGCACTCAAGGTGCTCGATGAACTCGACGCCGACTTTCCCAACGCCAAGAACGTCATGTACCCGAAGGCGATGTGCCTGGCCAAGCTTGGCCGCGTAAATGAAGCTCACACGCTCTGCCAGAAGCTGAAGTCGCTCTATAATGACCCGCGAGCTGATGAGCTGATGCATAAGCTCGGGGCGAGTGTGCCTCCGCCGGTTCCCCCCACGTCGAATGTCCCCGGCGTGGACCTTTCGTTCAATCCCCTTGACCTGAGCAACATCGGCGACGTGCCCGGGGTGCCCGGCGGCGATCCGATGGGTTTGGGCGACCTCTTCGCGCCGAAGCCGGCCGCCCCGGTCTCGCCGCAGTTGCAGGGCCCGAACCGCAAGCCGCTCTACATCGGTCTTGGTGTCGCGGGTGGCGTGCTGCTGCTTGGCTTGATTTGTTTGCCGCTCTTTGTGAAAGGTTCTGGCACGCAAGAATCCGGAACGCAACAGCAGGCGGAGGCCGATGTGGCCGCCGTGCCGCCCATTTACTGGTACAACTCTTACGAGACCGGGTACAACGCAGCTTGGGAGAAGGACGCTCCCAGGCTGATCTTCTTCTACTCCTCATCCAGCGATGATGCCACGCGCATGATGACGGAGGTCTGGAACGAGCCCAGCATCGCGCACCTGGTCAATGGGTGGATTTGCATACGGGTCGATGTGGAGGCCGACCCAGATACGGCGGCACTATACGAAGTGGAAAAAACACCGGCTACGTTCGTGGAAGACAGTTGGGGGGATCTCCTTTACGAACAAGCCGGGTTCCTGACCGCGCAGGATTTCTACAACGCGGTCCAACCGCTAGAACTGCAGGTTCTCGAGATGCCGTCGGTCGGCGCCGGGCAGGTCATTCTCATCATACTCGTGGTGATTCTGCAAGCATCCGGAACTTTGTATCTCACCCTGCTAATCCTTCGCAAGCTCCCGAACGATGAAGTCCTCAAAGACATTCTCAGCGCCACGCTGATCGGCGTCCCCATCTCGTTGATGCTCGGGGGCTGTTCGTGCATCGGTCTTATCGCTGCATACTTCATCTTGAAGAACCTGTACGAATTCGAGTTCGTTGACTATTTGGCCTATTTGGCCGTGTCAATCATCGTCGGGTTGTTCACTTCCGTACTCATCGCCGCGATCCTGGGGTTGCCCTTCGACATGTTCCTGGAGCTGGTGAAGAACCAATAGGGCAAAGACCGCCGGAACTTATCAACCTAAGAACGGCACGCGAGCCTGGGAACGCCACGCACCAGCGTGGCACACCATGAAGATATCATTGGTTTGACAGTTGAACAGCGCTCACCCAAACGGTGGTGGCGCCGTTCTTTGCAATGATTTGCGCCAATGCAACCTCACGACACGGAGCGAGCTCAACTGCCGTTTCTAGCCCGGATTTCTCAAACGCACACACCGCTGATCTCTCAATCCCAGTTGATTCAGCAGTTTGCAAGACCCTGGCACGTCCACCTTGCTTACGCGATGTGCGTGCGAGAAATCCTATCCAGTGAGCCAGTGGGCCATTGCTAGAGCATATCTCACCGCCCGCTACGCGGGGGGCGGTGAGATATGCGGACTAGCTTCATGTCCAATTCTCAGGATCACTTGGTGGCGCTTTACCACATGGAGAGTCGCCTGCGAGTCCCGGAGGGACGACCGAAAATAGCCTAGCGCG
>JADLCA010000615.1 GCA_020847495.1 Candidatus Hydrogenedentota bacterium
ATACATGACGCGGCACGATGGGCTCTGCCGTCCCTCCGGGACTGCACGAAGAAGGGACGCAGAGGACCCCGGATTGAAATCCGGGGCTACTTTCTGTCGTCCCTACGGGACTTGCAGGTGGGACTTGCAGGGCAGCGCCACTACGGGTAGCCGAGCTTTTGAAACATGCTCTTACATCATCCGAATCCATCACCCCGCAGCACATCCCGCCGGTGCAAGGGCGCCAAGCCTCCGCCAATCCGTTGGAGTATGATGGTGCGCGCCCCATACACTCTGGCAAGGTGGCTTCGTCGGCTCAAGGAGAACTCCGCATGCCAACATGGTTGATGTTCGTCATCATTGGTATTGCCGGCGGCATTGCCGCGGGCCTGTTCGGTATCGGCGGCGGCATCGTCATCATACCGGCGCTCATCTACGGGGTGGGCTTCTCCCAGCATATGGCTACGGGGACGACCCTCGCCGTTTTGCTCCCACCGATTGGACTTGCGGCAACCGTTGAATACTACCGGCATGGAAACGTCGATGTGCGGGCTGCGGCCATCCTGGCCGCCACCATGTTCGTTGGTGCGTGGGTCGGGGCCTACTTCGCGAATCGAATCTCGGGCCCGCATTTGCGCCTTACCTTTGGACTATTTGTCTGCGGCATGGGCATCTACCTTGTGTACGGCGCCTGCAAGCGTCTTGGGTGGATTTGATGAATTCCACCCATACACTCGAATGTGCGGTATACTGACACCACTCAGGTTCTCCTGATTGCCGGGGGCATACTTTTTCGGGCGGCACGGGGAGGTCTTTGCCATGCGTCGCGCGAGTTCCTTACTGCTTTGCCTTCTGTGCATGGCCGCTCCATACACCTTGGCACAAACCAGACTTCTCCAGCCCGGTGATTTCACCTACCTTGGAGCGTTCCGTCTGCCCGGTGGTTTTGACCGGCCCGAGACATTCGCCTACGGCGGCAACGCCATGACCTGCAACCCGGCGGGAGATCCGTCAGGCGGCGGTGATGGTTTTCCGGGCAGCCTTTATGTAATGGGCCATGACCGTTTGCCCTATGGCGAACTCCCCAACGGTAATCAGATCGCAGAGATCACCATACCCGCACCCACCATCGCCAAAGACCCCACCGCGCTCCCACAGGCGGCATTTGTGCAGGGATTTCGGGATGCGGCCCGCGGTCTGTTCACAGAGTACGACGAGATCCCGCGCGTGGGCATGGCCTACGTCGAGGTGCCGTCCCTCGGCCCGCGCATCCTGCTTGCTTGGGGACAGCATTTCCACGAGGACGCCGTGAAGCAGGGTCCGACCCACGCGTGGATCGCGCCGCAACTCGATGCGCCGCAGCCACAGGGACCGTGGTTCATCGGATCGCATTCGCACTATAGCGTCAACGGATACCTCTTCGAGATTCCGCGCGAATGGGCCAATGCCCACGCCGGGGGGCGCTGCGTCGCTACCGGCCGCTACCGGGATGGCGGCTGGTCCGGGCAGGGGCCTTCGCTGTTCGCGTTCCGTCCGTGGATGGATGATGGCACACCCGTGGCCCCGGACACGCGGCTCGACGCGTTGCCCCTCCTTCTCTATCAAGGCTCGCGCGACAATGACGATGTGGTGAACCGTTCCTTGCGCGGTTATCAACACCCCGATGAATGGGAAGACGGCGTGTGGCTGACGTCAACCAGCGGCAAGACGGCAGTCGTCTTCGCAGGAACGAAGGGAACGGGGGAGAAGTACTGGTATGGTTGGGCCCATCCGGCGGGGCCGCAGAAACCCTGCGTGGAAGTGGAACTCGTTGATCAGTTCACGACCTGCCGACTCGCGGATGGTTCGCCATGTCCCGCGACAGATCTCACGGGGTGCGAAGGCCACAACGACTATCGAGGCTGGTGGAGCAGCCGTTTCACGGCTCAGATCCTGCTCTACAATCCCGACGACCTCGCCCGTGTGGCGAAAGGCGATATGAAGCCATGGGAACCGCAACCGTACGCGCACGTGGATCTCGACGAAACGTTGCTTCTGAATCCCGCGCGTGTCGAGGAAGATATGTTGGGCAGGGGCGTCCAGCGCCGCTACCGCATCGGCGCCATGGCCTACGACCGCGCGCACGATCTCATCTACGTGCTCGAATCCTTCGCGGATGAAACCAAGCCGGTGGTCCACGTCTGGCGTGTGGGCTGATGGCGTTGCTCCGGAATTCGGTACCATCGCGAATGCACGAATGGATCTGCAATCCCGGCCCCACATGAAAAGGCGATAGGAGTCCGATTAAGCGCTTCCCGTTTCACGAAGCAAGATAGCTGGGCCAGATAAAGAGGAGAACCTATGCAAGGGAAGGAGTTCGAGAAGCTGAAATCGAGCAAAGCGCCCGCCGCTTGGGTGCCGTGGTTATGGCTGACGGGTGCAATCTTCTGGGCCGCATGCCTCATCATTCACAATATCTTTGATGACAACGGCCGGGCGGCACTTCACGCGGCCTGTTTTGTCGGATTCACAGTCGTTTACTTCGCAAGCCAGCAATCGCGCGTGAACAGGGCTTTGGCTGAAGAGATCCAGCGGCTCAAGGAGAAGATTGAACTCGAGTAATGGCGGCCATAGTCCTGATGCACTAATCCAGGCATTGCTCCGTGTCTTTCATGCCTTCTTCGTGAAACTTCCTCTCTTTGCCTTTCTTTCGTGCGTTTCGTGCTGAAGATTCCAATTCAATTCCGGGGCAATCGCCCCGCTTCGTCGATGTTCCCTGTCAAAGCCGCTTTGTGGTAGGTTGCAGGCGGGCTTCACCATGAAAGGTCACGGAACATGTTCAGACAAATTCAGCCAAGCGCGCTGGTGCTTTGTGTCCTCAGTCTACTGACCTTCGCGCACTGCGCGTGCGCGGACGCGAACTGGCCGCAGTTTCGCGGGCCGGATGCGCGCGGAGTCGCCGAGGGGAACGGATTGCCGGACCGGTGGTCCGCCACGGAAAATGTCGCGTGGAAGGCCGATATTCCGGGCCGGGGATGGTCTTCTCCCATCGTGTGGGGAAGCCGCGTATTCCTAACCACGGTGGTGAACCAGGGTCAGTCTGAGGCGCCCAAGAAGGGCCTTTACCTCGGGGGCAATCGCAAGGACGCCCCGGAATCGATTCACCAGTGGAAGGTTCTCTGTCTGGACCTGGAAACCGGACAGGTCGTCTGGGAGCGCCAGGTTCATGAGGGCAAACCACCGAGTTCGACGCATATCAAGAACAGCTACGCTTCGGAAACTCCAGTCACGGACGGCGAGCGGGTCTACGCGTATTTCGGCAACGTGGGTGTCTGGTGCTTTGACTTCGAGGGAAACCAGGTTTGGTCAAAGGAGATCGCCCCGCACAAGACTTCTTCCGGGTGGGGGACGGCGTCCTCGCCCGTGCTGCACGAGAATCGGCTGTATATCCAAAACGACAATGAAGAAGACTCGTACCTGCTGGCGTGCGACAAGCTGACGGGCGAAGAGGTGTGGCGGGTCCCACGCGAAGAGGACGGCAACTGGTGTACGCCGTTCATCTGGACGAATGAACAGCGGACTGAGATCGTCGCGTCAGGCTCGAAGATGGTTCGCTCATACGATCTGGAAGGCAACGTGCTGTGGTCGCTCCAAGGCATGTCGGGAATCACCATCGCGACGCCCTACGCATGCGATGGACTGCTGTATATCAGTTCGGGCTATGTGATGGACAAGAAGCGCCCGGTGTACGCCATCCGGCCCGGGGCCAGCGGCGACATCTCCTTGACCGAAGGCCAGACCTCGAATCAATGGATTGCGTGGTCGCTGCCGCAGGCGGCGCCTTACAATCCGTCGACGCTTGTGTACGAAGAACTTCTGTATGTCTTGTACGATTACGAATCCATCGCCTGTTTCAACGCACGCGATGGCGCTGTTGTTTATGCAGCGCAGAAGTTGCCTGAAGGAAGGAGTTTCACGGCGTCTCCTTGGGCGTGTGGCGATAAGGTCTTCTGTCTCAACGAAGATGGCATCACCTTCGTGATCAAGGCGGGGAGCACGTTTGAAGTGCTCGGCACGAATCCGCTCGAGGAAGACGACATGGTCCTGGCCACACCGGCCATCGCGGGAGACCGCTTGCTGATTCGCACCTCCGCGAGACTTTACTGCATCCGCAACAGCGCGGGATAGTGTCCCGCCCCGCGATAGCCACGGAGTCGCGCGCCATGCGATCCGGGAGGAACGGTGACACCAGAAAGGGTATAATAGACGTGTGATGCGTGGGCGCGACATGGCGCCACGCACGTTCCGGTGTTGGTGTGCTTCGACTTAGCGCGCCAGCCTCTAAGTCTGCTTCGGGGAAGCGGGCTCAATTCCAGGGGGAAATCATGGACATTTATTTGACTCGTCGCGGATTCACGTTGATAGAGCTGCTTGTGGTCATCGCGATCATCGGAATCCTGGCGGCCATACTGATGCCCGCGCTGGCGCGCGCCCGGGAAGCGGCGCGCAGAGCGGCATGCCAGAGCAACCTCAAGCAGATGGGCCTCGTCTTCGCGATGTATGCGGCGGAGTCCAAGGGTCACAAGTTTCCGCCGCGCATGCTGGTGGATGTCTTCGGACGATTGTCTGACACGATGATCTTCAACGGCCCGTCGGTAATGCCGGAA
>JADLCA010000616.1 GCA_020847495.1 Candidatus Hydrogenedentota bacterium
GACCGTGCACGTATGGCCTACACTCAGTTTGACCCGTTGACCGCAGGAGAGGATGACGAGTATGCCGTGGTTCAGAAGAGCGACCAGCGATGCCGCCGTGGTGCAGCGAGTCCGCGCGGGCAAGCGCGATGAGTTCGGCGCGTTGGTCGACCGGTACCTCCCCGTGGCGTATGCGGTGTGCTACGCGCAGCTTCACAACGCCGCCGATGCGGAAGACGCCGCGCAGGATGCGTTCGTCAAAGCCTATGAAGCGCTGGATGGCCTGAAAGAGCCCACGAAATTCGGACCGTGGCTGTTGAGCATCGTCCGCAACATCTGCCGGAACCACAAACGCAGCCGCGCCCGCGAGGCCGAGCGCGTGGATGCCCTCGCGATCCTGGGACAGCCGCCATCCACGAAACCCGAGGACGTGGAGATCCGCAACGTCGTGCGCCAGCAGGTCGACGGACTCGACGATATTCACCGAGAAGTCCTGCTCCTCCATTACTACGGCGGGCGGTCAATCAAGGACATCGCCGCGCTGCTCGAGCTTTCGCAAGACGCCGTGAAGAAGCGGTTGCAGCGCGCACGGGAAGCCCTCAGCGGACAGATGTTGAAGCACCTCGAACCAGCCGTGGCGCCCGCGCGCAAGCACCGCGACGGTGTGAAGGCAATCATGGGACTATTGGCCGGCGCGACGGCCGCGTGGGAAGCGAGTGCGGCGGCAGGCGTGGGAGCCGCAGGTGTCGCGGGCGGCATTGCGTTGGGCACGCTCGCGAAGGCGATCGCCGGGGCCGCCGCGGTGCTCGCCGTGACCGGGGCCGTGGTGTACTGGCAAGTGCCACCGGACCCGCCCGCACCGGCCGTGGCACAGGCGACGCCCATCGCGCAAAACGCCACCGCGGACACCGCCCCCGCGCAAACCACCCCGTCCGCTCGGTCCGATCCGTCCAATTCTTCCTCCGCCCCGCCCGCCGTGCCGCAGAGCGGCTACTTCATCCGCGGCCGCACCGTCGATCAGGCAGGCAACCCCGTGCCCCACGCCACGCTGACGGTCGACCCCTACGAAAAGAATCGCGGGAAACACCACGAAACGGAATCGGATGAGAGCGGCTGGTACTTGTTCCCGGGCGTTGACGCTACCAGCTACATAGTGCAGGCCATGGCGCCAGGGCTTTATGGCACCGACCAATTCTCCGGTACCTCCTATCAAGTGCCCGAGTCCCAGGCCCAGACCTATGACATCACCATGTTCCCTGCGGGCGCGCTAGGGGGCGTATTGCGGAGCAAGACTGGTGAGCCCGTGCCGGGCGCGCTCGTGACGCCGTGGCCCGCGAGTCCGATGGGAAAGGCCCGAGACCTCTCACTTCGGTGGCGTGAACTCCGCAGCATCCGGACTGGCAATGACGGACGGTTTCAGTTAGACCCTCTCTACGCGGAGAAGTGGGGCTTGGAGGTGGATTCTCCCGTGCATGTGTTCTGCGAAACACAGGCATTCGCTTTGAATGAATCGCCGGTCACCATCACATTGACGCCGGGGGCGCACGTGGAAGGGCGCGTTGTATACGCGGGAACTGAGACGCCGGTGCCGGATGTGACGGTAAGCACGCGTGAGCGACGCAGCGCCGTGACTGGCGCGGATGGCAGCTTCGTACTCCAAGGCGTGAGAGGAGGCGACAAGATCGCCATCGAAGTTGAGCATGACACCCTCATTTCTCTCTCGAAAGACTTCATGGTGCCCGAAGGCGGTGATGTGACGGGGGTGAAAGTTGAGGTTGCGCAAGGCGGCATCATCACGGGACGTGTTTACGATGCGCAGACCGGGGAGGGGATTTCCCCGGCGTGGATAGACATCAAACTTGACGGTGGTGGGTCCGCGTCTGGGGATTCGAATGATGGGGAGAACGGCAAGTATGAGATCACCAGGCTCCAGCCCGGCACGTATCATGTAAGAGGGGTTAGAGGCGGCAGGGGCTACCTGGAAAGCCGAAATCCAGTGCATGACCCCCTGCGCGTGGAGCTGGGCCAAACAATCACAGGCATCGACTTCGGCCTCACGAAGGGAGCCACGATCCGCGGAACCGTACACGCACCAGCGGATGCAACGATCAATCACTTGATGATACGCGTGCTCTACACGGACGAGGCAAACGAACCCTATCGAGGGCGCAGTCAAGTTATCGGCATAGGAGAAGCGGGGGATTTCGCGATATCCGGTTTTCCACCTGGTGAACCGGTGACAATTAGCGCTTCGGCAACCGGATGGGCCAGCGAGACTGTGGGGCCGCTCACGTTGGGACCCGATGGGATTGACGGCGTGTCCCTGACACTGGGCAGCCAGCCCGTCGCCTCGATTCACGGGCGAGTTGTCTATGGCGCGGGAGTGCCTCTGGCGGAGGCCGGCGTGTCGATCACAGGATCAACCAGCGGATACAGCACGACGGCATTTACCGGAGACGATGGCACGTTCGCGCTCGAAAACTTGGTGGCGGACGAGTACACGATGATGGTCCACGGACGCATCACTAACCCGGAACCCATTCCGCCGATCGTGGTCGCGCCTGGGCAGACTATGACGGACCTCGTGATCGACCTCGGCGGCGGTTCCGGGATGATCGCAGGACACGTCATAGACGACACCGGCGTGCCTGTCAAAGGCGCCAACATCTACGCACCCTCAGGCGGTCCGCAAGTACCGGGCGTAACCTCGGACGAAAAGGGCGCGTTCACGTTGCAGGGTCTGGAACCGGGACCGCATAGGGTCAGGGTTCAAGCGGAAGGTTACGCGGCTGGGGAACTCGAGGATGTCGCGACCGGCACCCACAACGTGCGCATGGTGATAGACCGCGCGGGCTCGGTCGAAGGCCGGGCTATCGATGGACGCACGGACCGGCCACTGACCGAGTTCGAGGTTATGGTTCAAGAACCTGAGCTCCTGGAACATGTGACGAACGTGAATCTGCCCTACAAACGTTATGTCAACGACTCCGGTGTGTTCCGTATCGACAACCTTCCGCCGGGCGCCTATACGGTCATGGTGCGCGCCGCCGGGCTCTTCCCGGATTCCGCTGAGATCGCCGTGGCGGCGGGGCAAGTCGTGGCCGTGCCCGACCTCGTGCTCGAGCCAGGAGCGATCGTCAATGCGACAGTTGTGAACGAACGAGGGCAACCACTCGACGGTGCGCAGGTCTATGCGAATAGCCGGCCGAACTCGCCCCTGGAGTCGAGGCCCGACGAGAAGTCCGTGCAAACGGGTGCCGATGGCAAGTGCACCTTCGAGCAGCTCGTGCCCGGCTCGAATCTCATCTACGTCAACCACCCAGACTATGCGCCGTCTGAATACACCCTGGACATCCAGGCGGGCGTAACCCTGTCTCCCACGTTCACGCTCTCCGAAAGCGGGGTGATTGAAGGAGTCGTTACCGCCGGAGGAAGAGCGGTCCCGGATACCCGCGTTGACTTGAGATTTACCGACGCAGCGCTATCGGCTTTCAAACACTTTCACACGGACACGAAAACCGACGAGCACGGGGCGTACCGGTTCGAAGGTCTCTTCGCGGGTCAGGTGACGGTGCACGTGCGATTGGAAGCCCTAGTTTTGGAGCGTAGTATCGACATCATGCCGGGGCAGACCTCGCGCGCCGACCTTGACCTCGGCGCCGGCGGCGCGGTCGTATCCGGTTTGGTGCGCGCGCCGTTCGGGACTTTCGATGGTGCGGAGATGCGAGTAGTGCTTGGTACTGAAACGCCAAGCGGACAGGTCAAGTACTATTCTGAGGTGGATGGCGACGGCCGCTTCGTGCTGAGCAATGTCGTGGCCGGTCAGGCCCAGCTTAAGGTGACCGGGGCAAGCGCCGGTCACGCACAGATCACAAAACTGGCGACACTGACAGTCCCCCCGACGGGCGAGATCACCCACGACTTCGACTTCGGCCAGGGCGCGACAGTACAAGGCAAGGTAACCATTAGGTCAGACGCTCCGAGAGTCTTTGTGCTGCTGTTTGCGGGACAGATTGATCTCGACACAGTCAACATTGATAGGTTGGAATCCAAATTAGGCATGCGCGTGATCGGTGAAACCCTATTGGATCAATCGGGCCCCTTTCAGTTCGACGCCGTGGACCCCGGCGACTACACGCTGCTAGCCGTAGCGGCTGAGCGGGGGCACGTGTCCGGTACGCATGTGACCGTTCCCGAAGGCGAGTCCGTGGTGAACGTTGACCTCGCCTTGCCGTGAGCCTATGCTGCACTCCCGAAATAGGCAGGAATGAACTCATGGAGGCCACGATGAACTACTTGTCCGGCGGAGTCGAATGGCTCGTAATCATGTTCGTAATGCTGCTCACTTGGGGCATTCCCATCGCGTTTGCGATTTGGCTCATCATCACGCTCAACGCCATCCGCCAGGATTTGGCTGTGATTCGAAGGAGGCTCGAAGCACCACGCGAATAACCCCGCCCGGCGGGAAGAACATCCCCCTACACCCCCTTCAAAGGGGGACGCCTGCAACTCTATATTTGTAGGCAACAAAACGCTCCGATGGCAGCACGTAGACTTCATGCGTGTATACTCACGCGGCCCGAAGGGCACGGGCTCACGGTCCCCCTTCGAAGGGGGCAGACGCGAAGCGTCGAGGGGGATGTTCAGCCCCAACGCCACACCCTAGCCATCCTCGACAAACGCGCCGCCGATGCGTTGCGGGGGGAGATGGACTCCTGAATGTGGGGTCTTCCCAAAATCCCGTTTCCATGATATAAATATAGATCATCGGTAGCGGCGTAGTTGCACAAGGAAAGGGCGGCCTTATGCAGGGAACCGTGGTAGAGTGTCCTATTTGCGGCACCAAGATGACCATCCCTCCTGGTTACGAACACGCGGCGGCACGGTGCCGGAACTGCCATTCCGCGTTGACTCCGGGCGTGGGACTGGCGGACGGCATGCTCGGGCTGAGTCCCGTGGGGCCGCATCCCGCGCCCGTGGCGGCGGTGCATCCCGGTATCCACGGCGCGGACATCACGGCGGCTTCTCGCCGGGCGGTGTGGTGGGGCTGCCCGGGCGCTATCACGGCCGCCGTCGCGGGGGCGCGTATCGCGTTCGTGTTTTCGGGGGGAATGGACGACACCGGGAAGCGCGCGGTGATACTGGGATGCGCGGAGTTTGGTTTGCTCTTCGGATTTCTTCTGGGGAGCACGTGGGGCATGGTCAAGACACTTGACCTGTCCTACGCGATGGGCGCCGCGGTGGCCGCCCCGGCCGGCCTGATCCTCGCCACGATCCATCACCTTGTCGAAGTCAGCCTCGTGGCCGCGTCGGACTATCCCTTCTACATGTCCGGCGTCATGGGCATGGTGGGCGGCGCGTTCGTCGGCGTGGTAGCCGTGTGGTTCAAGGAGTACCATGCGAACGCCGGGTGAGCGTGCGCAGGCGCGCCTTCGGCTATGGATCCCCGAAGAGCACAGCCGAGGGCGACTGTGCCACACGTCTTTGTGCGTAGACGACGAGTTTGCCTAGATCCTCCTGGTGATTGCACCGCCCGAATCCCAGAGAAGAGAAACCCGCGAATTGGCGCCACGCAAGCTCTTCAAATGCTTCTATTCACCCCTTTGCTCAGCGTGCGCGCCATGAGGGCTCCGCCAGGCAGCCGGTTTCCTCCAGAAGCGCTCCGAGTTTCTTGTCGAGGTCGTTGAACAGCGTCTTGACGTTTTCGGGCGCCTTTCGGCGGATGAGATTGTCCAGCGTGCCGCCCTCGGTGCTTATCCGAAAGTCTCCCAGCAGGTTGGTCATCTCGTGGGGGTCCGCCTCGAGGTCATACATGTCGTAGCAGTCCCAGACGCCGTGGTACTTCATCAGCTTGTACCGCTCGGTGCGCACGCCGAGCACCGAAGGCGTCTGCGCGAACGAGCGTTCCCAGAAGTATTCGTAGAGGAGCGCCTCTCTCCATGCCGTCTCTTTGCCGGAGAGAAGCCCTAGAAACGAGCGCCCCTGCACCCCTTCGGGAATCGCCGCCCCCGCCGCCTCCAGGAACGTCGGCGCGAAATCGATGTTGGCCACGACCTCCTGGCGCTTCTGCCCGGCAGCGATCAACTCCGGGCAATGCGCGATGAGCGGGACGCGGATCGATGGCTCGTACATGCAACGCTTATCGATCAGTCCGTGCTCACCGAAAAGGAAGCCGTTGTCCGAAGTAAAGACGATCAACGTGGAATCGAGCAGGCCCTCGCTGCGCAGCGTGTCCACGATGCGGCCCACGCTGTCGTCCACGGCCAGCATGGTTTCCGCGTAGGCCCGCGTGAACTCGTCGAAGTCCACCTTCTTGTCGTACATGCCTTCGACGCCGTGCCAACTGTCGCGCTGCGCGCGGACCCAATCCGGTTTGCCCTTGTAGTTCTCCTCTGTGTCTTCCATGGAGGCGGGGTGCGGATAGGTCTTGTCCGCGTAGCGTCCTTTGTGGCGATCGGCGGCGATGAACTCGGCATGCACGGCCTTGTGCGAGACATAGAGGAAGAACGGGGCCTCCGTCCGCTTCGTGATGAACTCGACCGCATGGTCCGTGATCAGATCGGTCACATAGCCTTTGGCCTGATCGCGCTTGCCATTGATGTTGAGCACCGGATCGACGTACACGCCCTGCCCGCGGAATGAGAACCAGTCGTCAAAACCCGGTTGCGGGTCGTCGCTTTCGCCGCCCATGTGCCATTTGCCCGCGAAGCCGGTCCGGTACCCCGCACGCTGCAGCTCGCGCGGAAAGGTAGGCGCCGTGTCCGGCAGGGGCGTGCTGTTGTCGAAAATGCCGTGGACGTGCGCGTACTGCCCCGTGAGAATCGTCGCGCGGCTCGGGGAACACAACGCGGTCGTCACAAAGGCGTTGTTGAAAACAACCCCGCCCGCGGCCAGCGCGTCCAGGTTCGGGGTCTCGAGGAATGGATGCCCCATGAAGCTCATGGCGTCGAAGCGCATGTCGTCGATGAGGAAGAACACGATGTTGCGGCGCGGGGCGGACCCCGCGGCGTGCGCGCGCGGCATGGTGGCGCCCAGCGCGGCAAGCGCGGCAGTCTGGCACAGGAATTCTCTTCTCGAAGGACTGGTCTTCATGAGGTCTCCTCCCATTTGCAGAACTTGATAATAACCGCAAATGGCACGGAGACCAAAGGCACGCATGCACGGACGCGCGCAGACCGGCGAGGGCGCCGGTCCCACACGAGCCTTCCCCGCGCGCGGGGAGGGAGTGAATGGCGGGTAGGAAGACCCGCCCTCCTATAAGAGGGCCCACGCGACCCATTGCGTCCCATAACTCCCATGATTCCCATTACCTGTCCCAGGGTTTGGGGAAGAGCAGAGAAAAGACCATGGGCAAGGATGCCCATGCCACCTCCTCCCCCGAAAAAGGAGGTGGCGACCAGCGGGAAGGAGCCAGGGCCGCTGGTCGCCGAGGTGCAGTGTGGGTGTGGTGAGCTAGTTTAACGGTGGCGCCGTTGCGGTCGGCGCCGAGCCGTCAGAGGTGAATCGAATGACGCCCGACTCGTCCACGAAGTACTGGCGGTAGCCCGTGCGGCCCAGGGCCGTGGGGGTCGCCGTGCAGGTGTAGGCGGGCCGTGTTGTCGCTGTTCCGAGTGTTACGCTGAGTGTGTAGTTGTAGCCGTGCTTGACTCCGTTGATGAGGACAGCATCCACGAAAGCCGGCGTCGTGCCGCCGCCGTCGGGATCCCCGAGTTGGGCGAGAGTGCCGTAGTCGCCCATTCCGTCGCCGTTGCTATCGACAAACGCGGCGGTTTGAAATGCGATTTCCGCCGTGGAGATGGTGCGGATGGCCCCTGAGGCACTGGCTTCGTTGGCGCTCATACGCGAACGCAGGAGATTGGGAATGGCAATCGCGGCGATGATGGCGATAATGGCGACCACTATCATCAACTCGATCAGGGTGAAGCCGCTTCGCCGTTCCATACTCACTCTCCTGTGTTGCTCTGGACTTGACTCCAGGCACTACCATTCAGGCAGGCGAACGTGGAAAGTGCATCTAGCGTGCCAATTCGTGGCAGTTAATCATAAGATGCTAATATTGTTATAGTTAGCGTCGTAGACATTCTGTCTGCATGAGGGCGAATGGCCTATTTTCGCGACCGGAACCGAGCAGGCGTGACAATTATTGTCACGAGGTCCATGAGGTACCCTTGAGAAACTACATTGAAGGCCGAAACGTGGTACCCAAGCCTTGGGATGGAGTTGTCTGGGCAGATGCGAAACGTTTGTGCCCCGAGCGTCCCTTACCCATTTACAGGTACATACCCGGTCAAACTCCGCACCCGACTAGAGACCCGCGGGGACACAGCTTCACGGAGGCGCCACATCTCTCAACATACGGTCCTTGGGAAACCTGTGAGGCCTACCGCTATGGTATCGACTTGTATCACTACGGGTACTTTTGGGAATCCCATGAGGCGTGGGAGCCGCTCTGGCGGGCAGCAGGCAGGCACACGTTGGAAGGCGTTTTTCTACAATCACTTATACTGAATAGTGCAGCCCTGTTGAAGCATCGCGCCAGCAACTTGCGAGGGGCCGCCCATCATGGAAGGGCGGCGTGGCGACTCTTGCGGCAGGCCGTCCAAATGAAGCCTGCACAACAAGTCGTACTGGGAGTTGAAGTCGTTCCCCTGACAGCGGCGATTGAAAGCTGCTATCGTCACCTTTGGGACACGGCGGCGGGCACTGTTCCGGCTCTTGATGCAGCTCCCAAGATACTGGTTACCACTGTAAGATAAGTAAATCCAGCTATTTGAAGCTAGCCATGGGGCGCTGCCTTCGTCCAGACAGCTCCTTGGGGCTCCCGGGGCGAGCACGCAGGGGGAAAGAAGTGGGGCAGGCTTGGATCTTGGACCCCAGCCTGCCCCAAGGAGCGCAGAATATATTGGATCTAAATAAGTTAGCGCTTCTTGCTGGCGGCGCCGCCACCCGCGCTGTAGTCGAAGTCGTCAAACTCGTCCGTAGTGGCCGGAGCAGCGGCGGCGTCAGTCGGGGCGGCAGCGTCAGCTGGAGCGGCGGCATCAGCAGGCGCTGGAGCGGCAGCATCGGCAGGTGCCGGAGCGGCAGCATCAGCAGGGGCCGGAACGGCAGCGTCAGCCGGAGCTGCAGCATCAGCAGGAGTCGGAGCGGGCTCAACAGCAGGAGCCGGGGCTTCCGTCGGGGCAGGCGTTTCTGACGGCACTTCCGTCGGGGGCGGCGTGTCGGTGGGCGCTGGCGCACCATTGCAGCCCGTGATAACAAAAGCACACACCGCGACCAGGCTCAAGGCGAGAATCATTCCGAACTTCTTCATTGGTCTACCATCCTTCTTCTTTACTTGCCACTGCAAGGTTGTTTCCAAGGTCCATATCACCCCTTGTGTACGGGTATATAGCATACATGCAGGGCGGCTCCGCGGTCAAATCGAAGAGGGCCGGGATATCGCGGACCCTTTCACGATTTGAAATGACGCGCTGCGGGCCGCTTCGAAAATCCGCGCATTCTTGTGTTGACACGCGAGTTTGCTTGTGGTACACTCCGTGTTTGTGCTTCCCTCAGGCAGAAGTGTGTCTTTTTGTCGAGACTCGTCACACAGGTGAGTTGTCTTTTGCGCGTGCCGGGTCC
>JADLCA010000617.1 GCA_020847495.1 Candidatus Hydrogenedentota bacterium
ACAACGCGCTGGAGCCGTTCATTGACGCCGAGACCATGACGCTCCATCACGACAAGCACCATGCCGCCTACGTGAAGGGTCTCAACGAAGCGGAAACCAAGCTCGCGGAAGCGCGCGCCTCCGGCGATCATGCGCTGGTCCAGCATTGGTCACGCAAAGTGGCCTTCAACGGCGGCGGGCACTACCTGCACTCCCTGTTCTGGACGATTATGGCACCCGCGGGCAAAGGTGGCGGCGGTGAGCCCAGCGGTCCGTTGGCCGACAAGATCAAGGAAGACTTCGGCAGCTTCGCGGCCTTCAAGGCGCAGTTCTCCGCCGCGGCGAAGGGCGTCGAAGGCAGTGGCTGGGGCCTGCTTCATCATCGCGTGACGGATGGACGTCTCATCGTGATGCAGGCCGAGAATCAGCAGAAACTGACCTCGTGGGACTGCGTGCCTATCCTCGGGATTGACGTCTGGGAGCACGCCTACTACGTAAAGTACCGCAACGATCGTGCGGCCTACGTCGATGCATGGTGGAACGTGGTGAACTGGGAGCAGGTCGCCAAGAACTACATGCCGCACGGCGCCCCTTCCGCATAGGAAGACTCAAGCAACTCAAGACGCAGCGCCGCCTCTCAATGAGGCGGCCCTGCGTTAGCTTCTATCTACTGCAGTGCCGACACCAACAGCTTGTCGTCTTCTTCCTCGCCCTCATCCCCGTCGTCGTCCAAGCGGTGATCGAAGTGGTCATCAGGGCGCCGCGTGTGACACACGGTGCAGGTGTCAATCGTGCCCGCGTGCCCCTGTAGTGCGATGGCTTGTACGTTATCCGCATCCTCGACACTTGGCGTAATCGCGTGAGGACTGCCGTGGCACGCCGCGCAATGGACTCCGTGATGGCCTTTTGAATCACGGTACAAGGTGTTGGCCTGTTCGAACTCGAACCCATTGCGCTGGTGACAGTCGTCGCAGCGCGGCTCATCCACCCAGGGCTGACGGCTCGGGTCCGCCACGTCGGTCATGTCTCCGTGGCAGTCCGCGCAGGTCATGCCGTTGGCGTAATGCACGTCGCGCAGGCACTGCGTCACCTGCCCGGGATGGCACGCGTAGCAGTCCACCTGCAGGTTCGCGGCCGCCATCCGCGACGCGTGAGCGCCGTGCATGGCATGCGAAAGGCTGGGATCGCCCGTCGTGCCCAGCGGCGCTTGCGCGTGGCAATCCATACATGCTACCGGCGTTTGCGAAGCCAACGTGGTCTGATGCAGCCGGTCGTGGTCGGTGAGTATGTCCATGGCCACAGAGGCATCCGCTTGCCCGTCGGATGCATCCGTCGCATGACACAGGTTGCAGCTAATCTCCCACGATACCGGCACGACGGCTTGCGTCGTGGCCACATCTTCGCCGGAGCGGTTCACCGTGATTGTCGCGAGGGGATATGGATTCAAATCATCATTGTCCATGATCGGCGTAACCGGTATGCCGGTGGCTACCCAGTCATTGGTGCCCGATGGCACCATCGTCCCGGATAGGCCATTCCCCGTGAGACCCACATCCGGGTCTACGCTCACGCCGAACAGGTCTTCGACGTAGTCCCAGAAATTCGTCTTGTCAGAGGACGTCGTGTTCCCCGGAATGGTGTACGACACAGTAACACCGCTCTTGAGGATTCGCGGCTCCTCGCCGCGCCGTTCAATCACCTGCGCGTGCAGCGTGTTGTACGGCGGCAGGATCATGATCTCCGAGAAGTCTTCATTCATGCAATGCATGCCCAAGTCGTTGTAGCCGAGCACAACGACCTTGTTCGACGAAGCAGGCGGTTTGGGCGTTGGGCACCCGGCAAGGATACCGAGCGCCAGTAGAGAGGTGGAAACAGAGAGGAAACGTAGCAGATTGTGCATGGTAAGGACCCCTTCAGTTGCAGCTACCATTTGCACGGACCCGATGAGACACAGAAACTACAACTGAAAACGGGGTATATTACGCATGAAAAATACTACATTTGGGTGTGTATGATTATTGCGACGGCGATGCCTCGGGCAGCAATTCCGCAGCAGGCGGCGTCCGCTCAAACCAGCCAATTATCACATACACTAGGAATGCAGATAATAGTGATAATAAGTATGGGTATGAAATCTCAAACACATAACTGCCCAGTATCCACATCGCACCACCTACCGCCAGCGAAACAAACGCAGCGGCGTTGCCCCCGTACCTTCCAAAGAGCGCGAACACCACAACGACAAAAATGCCCGCGGAACCAAATGCGCTGGCCTCTTCAACCAGTTCATACACGCCGCCCGATTGCCATGCGAGTGCGTAGGCGACCAAACCCAGAACGACGACGGTAATGCGCGCGGTGCGCACCTTCATGCGGTCGTTGGCGTCTTTGATGAATGGCACGATTAGGTTGTGTGACAGCAACGCGGCGGCGGCCAGCAACGCGCTATCCACAGTGGATAGGATCGCGGAGATCAGGGCGCCCGCGAAGAGGATGTACAAGAACGTGGGGAGGAGTTCCAAGGCGGCCGCGGGGAGCAGTTGCTCGGGGTCTTCAAGCCCAGGGACCAACGCGGGGCCAACCAGACCCAGCATCGCCGGGATCAAGCCCACACAGATGTACAGGCCCGAGGCGGTGAGCGTGGCGGCGCGCGCCACACTCGCGGAGCGCGCGGCCAGCGTGCGCGCCACCAACTCCTGCGACATCACGGACCCGAAGATCGGAATGGCCCACGCCTCGATGCGTTCCATCATGCCCATGCCGTCGCCCGAAAACACGCGAAGCCGTTCCGGCTCGACACTTGCCACGGCTCCCTCTATCCCGCCTAGCGCGTAGATGCCCGCAATGAACAGAACCGCAAGTCCAATGATGAGCGCGACGCCTTGAATCACATCGGTTACAGCGTCTGCCAACAGTCCCCCGGCAACCGTGTACGTGATCACCACACCCGCGGCCAGCGTGATTCCGACCCCGGCGCCCATGTCGGACGAGACATCGATGACGTGCCCGAAGGCCTTGATTTGCGCTGCAGCCCACATGACCGAGCCGGGCACCATGAGCAGGACGGCCAGTTCCTCGACCCGCCGCGAGTAGCGCATGCGAAACAGGTCGCCCAGCGTGGTGAGTTTTCGCTTCCATAGAGGCACAGCAAACAGCGCGCCCATGAAGAAGATGCAGAGCGCGTAGCCGAAGGGGTCCGCGCGTCCTCCCGCGAGCCCTTCTTCATACACGGCGCCCGCGGAGCCGATGCAGGTCTCCGCGCCGAACCACGTCGCGAATACCGTCATCGTGGCGATGCCGAATTTCAAACGCCGCCCCGCGAGGAAGTACTCACTCTCGTTGGTCATGTTGCGGGAGACCATGACTCCGATGGCCAACTGAATCGCGACGTACACAAGCACGCCAAAGAGCACGAGGTTCATGATGTGCCGTTGATTCTCCTTCCCGCGTTACTGTCTGCGAATGGCCCCATCTAATCCAGAAACCGGTGCTCCAGTCCGCCATAGGCTTCGATACGCCGGTCTCTCAAGAACGGCCAAATCCTGCGCACCTCTTCGCTGCGCGCGCCGTCCACATCGCATACGAGCACCTGCTCTTCCTGCACGGAGGCCTCGGCGAGCATTTCGCCTTGCGGGCCGCACGCGAAACTGCCGCCCCAGAACAAGAGCCCATCGGTTGCGCCGCTCGGGTCCGCTTCAAAGCCCACGCGATTCGCGCTGAGCACGGGCAACCCATTGCACACGGCGTGTCCGCGTTGCGCCAATTGCCACGCTTCCCGCTGCCGCGCCTTGTCGTCCTCCGGTTCCGAAGTCGTCCACCCGATCGCCGTGGGGTAGATGAGCATGTCCGCCCCCTGCAACGCCATCAGCCGGGCGCCTTCCGGGAACCACTGATCCCAGCACACCAAAACCCCGAGTTTTCCCACGGAGGTCTCAACGGGATGAAACCCCAGATCGCCGGGCGTGAAGTAGAACTTCTCGTA
>JADLCA010000618.1 GCA_020847495.1 Candidatus Hydrogenedentota bacterium
CACAGGGCATTATATAGCTCAATCCGGCTGAGCGATGTGCAGCGCGCCACAACAATTCGCGGCTTCACTTGCTCAAACACAGTCTGCGTGGCCCAGCCTGGCGGTTCGGTTTCAGTTCGTATCCTTTCCTCGGCTCGTCGATATGTAGAACGAATGTGGTCTTTAAGCTGTGATGACGTGAAACCGAGAATTCCACGCAGCTTTGGGGTATCAAAGAGCTTGACCAGCGTGTCCTGCTCAGTCGCACGGGTCAGGACCTTCATGGCAGAACGAAGATCGTGCGCGTCAAGGTTTCGCAGTCCTTCCCGTGCCCTTCGGTATGCTTGAGAGTCGTCAGGAACGAAGCGAGCTCCACGGTCGATCCAGCGCTCAAGGGCCCAGGTGTCGGCTCGTGGCTCTGACCGGTAGGGTGTACACCAAGGAGACAGAATAGAGTCGATGACTGACGAACCTCCGTTTGGCTTATTGTTGATGCTCGCGCCAAGCTCGATCAGGAACTCTGCGGTTTGGGAACTACCCTCGGATCCGTGGAATGCTCCCGATAGCAGTACGTTGAGATTGTCCTTCTCCGCAGACAACTTCATGAGCTTGAGCGCATCTACATTACCCCTCCATACCGCATATTCCACGGGGGCGACGAAACATTCCGGGTCTGGAGTGCCCCAACTCGGCACTGGCGCGGGCATGCGCGGATCAGCACCCATCCACATCGTCAGCGCGATCCATCGAGGATGCCCGTCTTCAATGAATTGATTTAGAGCCGCACCAAGCTGGATTTGGTAGTTGGGAATACGTGCCGCATACTCCTTGATGAGACCGGTCAACGGATGCGGCATCGCCAGAACGATCTCTGTGAGTCCACGGTCGGTCCCGATTTCAGTCCAATGCTCAAGAAAGTGCCGCGTAAGGTCTTTATCACAGCATGTGGCCAACGCCTCAAACGAGACTGCCCTCATGTCCGCCCCGCATTCGAGCAACAGCCACACCAGGTCCGGCCGCCGCTTCCACGCCGCCTGTTCCGCGGCTTTGCCCAGCGAGCCCTGATCCGGCCAAACATCCGCCAGAATCTGGACCATGGAATGAAATCCAGTCTCGACAGCCATTTGGAGAGCCTGCTTCTTCCGACTGGATTCGCGATATAGCGGCATGCCTTCGGCAATATACTTCTGCACATCGAAGAGCCGCCCCTTCCGCACTGCAACGCGCAGATTCTCGATCTCATCGGCTGTTTCGGTCAAGCGGACTAGGTAGTCGCTCGAAACTGCCCCACTATCGCTGCCAGGTTTTTCCATAGTCCCCCCTTGTGCACTCGAACCACCCCGCAATTTCATTCCAGCTGATAATTGACAGCTCAGAGATGACACATTATGGGCGCACCCGCATGAATGTGGATGTGGCTACCGGCGACAATGTTGCGTCGCCAACGTGGAAAGGCGGTGACTAAGTTACATACCGTGCAGCTCCTCGGAATACGTCGCGCATGTGCCAAGCGACGAATTGTGCCGCAGGGTAGTACCCTTCCCTCAATGGAGAACGGATCGGGAGCCCATGGAAGGCCTTCAGCCACTCGTTGAAGCCGCAGGTGCCGTGAGCATTCTCAGAGACAAGCATGATCCGCTTCTTGTCCATAGTGAATGCGCCACGGTCAAAGAGCTTGTGGTGGAGGGAACACAGAGCGACTCCGTTGTCCTCGGAATCTGGGCCGCCAGCCTGATGCCATTGGACATGGGCTGCTTCGACGGCCACGAGTGTATCGCCAACGCGAACATTGAAACCACACACTGCGCATTGATGCTCGTATGCCCGAAGCACCTTGTCCCGGAATGCCGGATCCCTTGCCTGAGCGCCCCTCAGAATCCAGCAGGCATCAATCCCCACGGCCTGAAGGATGTCTTCATGCATTGTCTCAGGGAAGTGCGATTCAAACAGTACCTCTGCGACTTCTAAGGCAACCTGCCTGTGGGAAGAAAGGTATTGGTAGACCTCTTCTGAAAACCCGCCCGAGACACCATGTTCAAACAATTGGGATTTCTTTGCGTCCGAGTTCCCTCGACTCTTCACCAGCGAATCGCTATTGGGGATCTCCCATACCCCGTCGCTCTGGGGGCGCCAGAACGGATATTCCGGGTGGGTAACTCCTTCGACGCGGTCCAAAGTCTCTCAGAAGCTTGGTAAGGTCCCTGTCCACAAGCGAAAATGGAATCAAACGCTTTTGGCCGCGGTGAACTCTGCCCAACGCGTACAAGACGAGTAAGGGTTTGTGGGGCGCTCGCTCGCCACGTCCTTTCCAGACGGTCAGGCATTCGAACCTATCGAGTACTTCGTCCCGTTTCACTCTTAGCCTTCCACTGAATTCGTTCTGGACGAGTGTCCTTAGAAGGCAATAGTAGCCTACGGTGGGCGCTTTGCCTTTTCAATTAACGCAAGCCTTCAGAGCCCCAATTGTCACGTCCTTGACCTATTCACATCTCTGAGTCACCTGCTGCTCTTGGCATCACCACGGAAGCCTGTCTCGACCTCGGCTTCCTCTTTCCAATTACTGGCAAAACCGCGTGGTTTCTTCCGAAATGAGTCTTCAAGAAAAACACCCTTACGGACTTCCGTGAGGACCACCGACGTTAACAGGCCGGTTGAAGTCTGAAGGGGGATCGTGGCCAAATATAGACAGACGTTAGTAATTACCATAGTCGGGTGCTGGGGTCGACACTTTCACCCTGCCCAACGCTTTCAGGCGCTCTACTGGAGCGGATTGCTTCCGAGGCACAATGCCAATGAGTGTTAACGTCGCGGACATCGAAGCACTTGCTAAAGAATGGGCACGTCGACTCCGTCAATGCCAATACGCTGGCGAACTCGTCATTGCAGAAGAAGAACTGGCCGACGTGGCTCGAAAGGTTCGTCGTGATCTTTTCTCGGCCCGCCAGTCGTGTCGCACACGAACATGCATGCTCGTCCTCGCGATCAACTGCATGTATTACCGCCACGATGAACAGGGGTTCTGGGTCCATTTCTGCGCACTAATGGATGTGCCCAACACACTTCAGCACCAATCGTGGCTCGGTGGAATCCTGGAGTCGCAACTCCTCGACTTCCATTTTCTCGCTAAGCCCGGCTACGGACCGTTTCGCTACGTCACCCCCGTCCGCGAACAGTGCGGCATCACGCGCACGGAGATCCCGCGCTTCGCTGAACTTCTATCTTGGATGACCGACTGGCACGGCTGGGACGGTATCCGCGCAATGGATCATGCACAACTTGCCGCAATTTCGTCCGGCCACTTGCAGAACGGCCACCTTGCCCGCTTCCTCAGTAGTGCACAGGGATACGCCTTTGTCCGAGATGTTGCCAGGAATGTCTCACAGTTCCAGCGCCATATCCTGACCAGGGAGGATCTCAACACGCTAACCGGCTACCGCACCGGCTTTTTCGCCGAGTTCTTGGAAGCCCTCAGCCATACGCCTCTGCCGTCATCGAAGTCAGTCACCAGACCCCCTCTTCCTCGCCTTATGTTTCTCCCCGAGTTCCGCC
>JADLCA010000619.1 GCA_020847495.1 Candidatus Hydrogenedentota bacterium
AAGGTCGTCCGGTGCGCCATGGCGATCAGGCCGATTTCCTTGCGGATTTCTTCCTTGCCCTGATGGGCCTTGCCGTACTGCGCCATGTCCGACACTTGGCCGAAGAAGCCCGACGTGCAGGCCTGGCCGCCCGTGTTCGAGTATACCTGCGTGTCGAGCGCGACCACCTTGATGGGCTTGCCCGTCATCATCAGGCGCGACAGGTTTTGGAATCCGATATCGTACAGTGAGCCATCGCCGCCCACCACCACGACCGGCGGGCACAGCGCGAACTCTTCGTCGGAGAATTTCGTCCAGTCGAAGTAGCGGAAGAACTCGTCGTGCTGCTTCTGATTGAACTTGCCCTCCAATTCCAGTTCCGTCATGCGGATAGCCTTAAAGCCTTCCGCCATCTTTGCCATATGCCCTTCGAAGAGCCCCAGCGCCATCGACGGACTGTCCTGGAACAGGTGGTTGGTCCACGGGAACGGATACGGGTTATACGGGAAGGTCGATGCCCACACCGACGTACACCCCGTACTGTTGACCATGCCCAGGTTTGAGCGGCCCCGGCCCGTGGTTCCCTGCGTGTACTGCCATTTCAGGTGCTTCAGCCGTGCGAGCAACTGCGTTACGCGCTTCAGCCAATCGCTGTCCAGCGGCATGCTGACCTTGGCCTTGTCCAGCGCGCCCGACAGATTGGAGAGGGTTAGCTCGTTGTCCTTGAGCATCTCGATAGCGCCGACCATGGCCTTCGTGTCGCCTACGTCCACCGATTCCGCCAACTTCAGCCGGATGTGTTTTTCCAAGCGCTGAATCAGCTCTTCCAGCTTCGTCACATGCTGCGCCACGCGTGGCCGCATCAGGGCTTCCACGGTTGACGTGAACAGGTGCATCACCGTCTTCTCGCCGCAACCCAGGCACGCGCCGTCGCCCCCCACCATGGACTTGTAGACGTCCTTGTCGAGAAGCAAGGTTTCCAGCGCGCCAATCGCCTCTTCCAGGCTGTCGATGCGGATGTATTCTTTGGCGGTGTTTGGCAGGGCCAACCAGAACTCCCAGTTCTTGCGCAACCCTTCAATCGTCTCTGGGGTCTGCGTGATCATGTTCAGCGCGTCATCCGGGCAAACCTGCACGCATTCCTTGCACCCCTTGCAGGTGTATGGGTCGACGGTTATCGAGAGCAGACCACCGCTGCCTTTCGCCTCCTTTTCCTTGAGAGAGAAGAACGGCTTTGTGATCGCGAACTTGTAGCCCTTGATCTCCGCCCGGAACCAATCCAGTTCCTGGGCCAACTCCGCGCGCTCCGTCTCATGCAATCCGGCTTCACTCTTGCATGCGTCGAGCGCGATGTCCATGTAGGACTCCACCGACGCGTCTTCGCCGCCCGCGCTCATCAGGTCGCGGAGCTTGCGCTCCACGGTGCGCATCGCCTTGCGCAGGTGCTTCAAGGTCTTGCCCGAGGCTTCCACGCGCGATACGCCCGTCTCCAGGACTTCCGGTATCGAGTTGACCAGCCCGGGAATCGCCGAGTCCGGGCACACGGTCCAGCACGAGCCGCACCCCGTACACTTCTGCGGATCCCACTCCGGATGATTGAAGCGGATCTGCGTCATGTCGCGGAACACGCCCGTCGCCACCGGGATCATGCTCATGCCAATGAACGGATCAGTCAGGTTGTCTCCGCCTTTCCCGGTCAGATAGAAGCTGCCTGTCTGCTCCCAGAATCGGTGGATGTCGGTCGCCGGCGCCTCGCCCTCCGGCTGTTGCTTCAACATGATCGGGATGGCGATTTCCTTGCGCAGGGATTCCGCTTTCTCTTCGCTGATCTTCTTCTCGGTGATTTCGCGGGACTCCATGAAGCCGCGGCGCACCACCTGCATGTTGTCTTCCACGATGCGGGCGCCCTTGGCCCCGAACTTGTGCTGCAATTGATCTTCAATCGCTTTGAACAGGGCCTCTTCCGAGAGTTTCGCCTGCTTCATGACCGGCGAAGCGTTGAAGAACGCGCCCATGAACGCGATACCCTGCATGCGGAACTGCAATTCCGGATCCGTCGCGATTTCGCGCGCGATCTTGAATCCATCCAGGAAGAACACGCGCAGGTCGTTCTCGATGACAATCTTCTGGAACCGGCGCGGAATCTGCTTCTCCCAGACTTCCTCCGGATTGTCGTAGTCGCTCTGGATAATGAAAACGCCGCCCTTCTTCAGGCCCGCCAGCGGGTTCGAGTGACCGAACACGTTCGGATCGGGCGACAGCACGACGTCCACGTAGAAGTATTCGGAGTTGATGCGGATGGGTTCCGGCGCCGCCGAAAGGTAGTAGGTCGTCGGCTGGCCCTTCTTTTCGGAACCGTACTTCGGGTTTGCCTTGATGTGGTAGCCCAGCAGATCGAACAGCGTCATTGCCAGGTTCTTGCCGGTCGTGATGGCGCCCCAGCCACCTACCGAATGGAACCGCACCGTGATACTGTCTTTGGGCATCAGGTTCGGGTTCTCCGAGCCGCGTACGGCCAGATCCTTGATCTCGGGATATCCGTCCAGGATCTGCTGCTGGTAGATTTCCTGTTTCGGCGTGAACGGCTTGTCGTGGATGAAGTCGATGGACAAGTAGAACATCTTCTTCTTCTTGCCTTCGGGAAGCATGTTCTCGATCGCGCCAATCAGCGCTTCCGGCTGCAGGTCGCGGCTACCCATACCAAACGAACCCGAATAGAGCGCCGGCAGGTCTTCGCTTTTCTTGAACACGTCATATTTCGGGAAGGTCAGGTCGCGGCCGTTGGCCACCTTTCCGTTCTCGACGCATTTGTTCAAGGTCGCGCGCACTTCCTTCATCAGCGGAAGGTCTTCCGCCAGCGGCTGGTCGCAGCGCTCCAACACGGCCACGCCCTTGCGGCCTTTCAGAATGCGGCCGAGCAGGTCGCCGGGGAACGGCCGGAACATGGTCAGGTTCACCACGCCCACCTTGAGCCCCCGTGTCTCGCGCAGATAGTCGGCCACGGCCTCCGCGTTGGGAACTACGCTGCCTTGACCGAGAATCAGGTATTCCGCGTCTTCGCAGCGATACGTCGCCACACGCTGGTACTTCCGGCCCGTGAGTTTCGCGAACTCCTCCATGGCCTGCTCCGTGAGTTCCGCGACATGGTCGAAGAAGAACGGACGCTGCGCGGCCACGCTCTGCATGTACGAGTCCTGGTTCTGCACCACGCCCACCATCACCGGATTGTCCACGCTCCACAGTTCCGGAATCCGGCGGCGGTATTCGCCAAAAATGATCTTCTGGGCCGGGGTTGGGGTCTCGATGATGTCTTCCGGATGCCCCAGGTATTCTTCAATGAGTTCCCGCTCGGGAATCATCAGGGATTCAATGAGGTGGGTAGTGAGGAAGCCGTCCTGCGCGCATATCCCCGGGTTAAGCGAAAGCTCGGCAATGCGGTGTGCGATGATGTTCAGGTCGCAGGCTTCCTGCACATTCTTGCCAAAGACCTGGAAGAAACCGGCGTCGTCCACGCAATGATAGTCATCATGGCCTGCGTGCACATTCAGGGTGGCTTTGGTCATGGCGCGGCAGCCCATGTTCAGCACGTAAGTCAGGCGTTTGCCAACCGCCGCATACAACGACTCGTGCATGTAGGCGATACCCTGCCCAGAGGAGAAGTTCGTGGCCCGCAATCCAGTCATGGACAGGCCGGCCGTCACCGCGGCCGCCGCGTGCTCGCCTTCCGGCTCAATGAAGATCAAAGGGCGTCCCGAGACGTTGATGTGCCCCGCCGCCGCGTTCTCCGCCCAGTACTCGCCCATTTGGGTGGACGGGGTAATGGGATAGGCTCCCGCCGCGTCGGTGGACTCGCGCTCGCACATGATGACTGCGGTGTTTCCATCCATCGCATCGCGTTTGCCCGGGTACTTGAACGACTTATCCTTCTCTTTCATGGCTCCACCTCAGTCTGGTACGCTCCAGATTCTATTGTATGCAGGCGCCGTGCGGAACGGTCGCACACCGTTCAGCCTATGGGCAGCGCAGACTTTCGCGTGATCTTGCGCGCCGCAGCACCCTTAACGATTCCCTCTCCATCTTCCAACCAAACAATCGCGCCGGTCGGACAACGCTGAATGGCCTCCTCCGAGGCCTTCCCATTCTTCGTATAGTCTATCACCGCGAGGTTGTCTTTGATCGTGATGAGCCCGGGCGCCGCGTCCGCCGCGCACAACCCGCACCCCGTGCACGCTACCTCGCATTCCCGCTCGGCCTCCTCCCCCTTGGCCAAACTCTTGCACGCTACCCAAAGCCGGTGGCTGACGGGATGCAAAGAGAACAGGGCGCGCGGGCAAACTGCTACGCAGTCCCCGCACGCCGTGCACTTGGACTCGTCCACCATCGGCAAGCCGTACTCATTCATCGTGATGGCGCCGAAGCTGCAGACCACCTCGCAGTCTCCAAACCCCAGGCAACCCCACGCACAACCCTTCCCACCACCGGCGACCAGGCTCGCGGCCCGGCATGTCGGCAACCCCCTATAGTGTGCGCGCACCCGCGCCACATGGGCTCCCCCCGCACAGGCGAGACGCGCCCCGCGCTTCTCTTCAACTCCCGCACCCACGCCCAGAAAGCGCGCTATCTGACCGGTCATCTCCGCGCTGTTAACCGTGCATTTCCCGGGCGCGATTTCTCCCTTAACCGCCATCTCTGCGAAGGACCGGCACCCTGCCGTTCCACACGCGCCGCAGTTAGCCCGCGGAAGCATGTCCTCCACCTGGTCGATCCGGGGGTCCTCGTAAACATACAGCTTCTTGTTGGCTACTGCGAGAATCGCCGACAAGGCTCCTCCCAGGCCAATCATAACCGTCCCTGCTGTAAGGATCTCTGTGAGCATTCAACCAGGCCTTCAGCGTTACCTTGGCTTTCCGCCAAGCGTTCCACAGTCACCACCCGTGACTTGCCGTTCTTCGTAAGTGCAAATTTAGTGCCAGTGAAGGCTACTTTTCAAGTCGGTTTTGTAAAGCATTGATATTGAATAGAATACGGTCATCGCCCGGGGCGGGAGTCATGTTAGATTCTATTTACATGGCTCGTCGTTGGACAATATTGCTCAGGACATCTATGCGCAGCGAGCAAAACTGGCCTCCCCCGTCGCAAACCGGTGCAGCCCTGCCCAACTTGCTTACCGGATAGCTGCCCGCGGCTACTCACCCCAAGAAAGAGCGCCTCGCCCGGGTCAGGAGCGAGGCGCCTTAATCATCCAAATGCAAGAACTCTTACGGCGTCACAGTCATACTGATCGGAATGGCTAGTTGATTGCCGCCGTTTGACAGTACATTGAACGTCGTGTTTTGCGGGCCGAGCCCGGGGACACTCGGATCGACCGTGACCGTAATCGTGTCAACCTCGTCCGTCGTCGTGCCGGAAGAGGGGATGATCGACTCCACCCACGCGGGTAATCCCGTCGACGGAATCGACCACGACAGGGTACTTTGTCCGGTATTGGCGATATTGAACGTGGCGGTTTGCGTGCCCGCACCCTGCGCTATGTTGCCAAACGCGAGATTCGCCGTGTTCGTGACCGAGAGCACCGGCGGCAGGATCTGAATTCGCATGAGGACTGGCACTGCGCCAAATACTCCCAGAGTCCCCGTGCTGTACGAGATGTTAAGGCTGTTCGTATACGTACCCGGCCCAATGCTGCGATCAACGGTCACGATCAGTGAGTCCGTCAAAGTCGTCGTGGGCAGAGAACCGTTGTCCGGGTTCACGCTCGTCACAAACACCGGCAGGTCTTGTGCAAACCAGTTCAGGAGCACCTCAGGGTCGGCTCCATACGGGTAGGAACCGCCGATGTTGCGCACCGTGACCGTCGCGCTGTTCAGGCCCGTGCCAAAGTCGACGAAAGTAGGATCGACGAGCGGAGTGGGGAAGGCCGGCGCCAGGAACGGGTCGGCATCAACATCCATCGTATCGGGATAGACGAAATACTTCGGCTCCGGGTCGCCCGCGTAAATGGTGTTGTCCACGTCGAGCGCCACGGTGAACGGCGCACCCACGCCGCCGTATTCAAGCCGGACCAGGTTACCGAAAGCGCCGTAGGGCAACACGTCCGCGGGCGTCGGCGCAGTCAAACTGTAGGTTCCGCCGCCGAGCGGTGTCAGGGTCCACCCGTCCACCAGACCGCCATCTTCGAGGGGCACGATGCCGATGCTGTAGCCCGTCGGCGTCACCGTGAACTCGAACTGGTTAAGGTTGCGAGGGATGTACTCGGCGCGCAACGTCACTTCGGCCGTACCCCCGTCGATGCCCGGCGTCCGCATCGAGATCTGTCCCATCCGGATATCGCCCACGATGGCCGACAGGTCGATGTTCTGCTCTGTAAGTGACCCTTGGATGACACCCTGGTCAGGATTATCATTCGGGTCGTTTAAGGCGCCGTCAAAGCGGATCGGCACGTTTTCCTCTTCGCCCAGCGAGACGTAAGACAGAACGGTGTGTGACGCGAGGTCCTCGTTGCACTCGTCGACCTTCGCCAGCAGGTTCGCGAGGGTCGGCGCGCCGTTGGCATCCAGCCGGCTCAGATAGTAGTGCCCGCCAGAGCCGCTGGAGAGCCGTGCCATGGGCTCATGATTCACGCCCTCTCCCCAGCCCACAGCGAAGATCCGCACCTTCATGGCGACAAGGGCGTCGACCGTGTCCTGAATCTCGCCCGGCGGCGTAGTCAGACGGCCATCGGAAATGACCACGACCGCCCGGACATCCGCGTCGTCGAACGGAATCAAGGGGAAGTCCGCGTTCACCAGTTGCAGGGCTGCGGATTCCACGGCGGGCAGCAATGCCGTCGCGCCGTGGTCTGTTACCGCGACGTTCAGGAGCGCGGCCTGGAGAGCGGCTCGATCATCCGTGAACCCGTGGACCACGGTCGCCGCCGCATTGCGGTCATGGAACTCCATGATCGCCATCTGGGCGAATCCGGGCTCCACGTTCGCGAAGAAGTCGAAGTAATTATCGATGAACTGGGCGCCCGCCGTCTCGTGGAGGGTCGTAATATCGGTTCCGAGTCCGTTCGCGGCCTCGGCCATACTTCCCGAGTAGTCCAGCAGCAGCACAATCTTCGTGCGAAGGTCCGTGCGATAGTTGGAGACGGGTTCCGTCATCGTGCTGTTCTGCAGCAACACGACCTGCGTGGTTTCGTTCGGCTCTTCAATCGCAATCCCATCCTCGAAGATGCTGAACGCGTTGGAGAGAAGCTCGGGGGCGACCACAAAGGCCTGGTCCCGGATGTCGCGCATGATGTAGCTCCATCGCAGCATGGAGGGAATACGGGTACGCGCGACGGCCGTCTGGAACGCGAGGGGTGTCGCTTGGACCGATACCGTTACCGTCGCCGGCTCGATGTCGGGGCGAATCTGCCCCAGCGCGTCCAGCGCGTACACGGTAAACGTACCGGTTGCGCCCGTGCTTTCGAGGAGGCTGCGATCGATCGACACGTTGATCTGCTGGAAGTCCTTTATCGGGCTCGACGTGCCAATGCTCGTTCCCGTGGATGGGCTGTTGAAGAGCCACAGCCGGTCGCTCACGACAAGGAAGTTGAGTACGGTGCCGGGGTCGCCCACGTTTGCCACGAAAAATGCTGAAGAATTCCCGGTCAGCCCAAAGTCCAGCGTATCCGGTGAGACGCCGATAGCCGGCATGAGCGGAACCTGCATCGTCACATCGAGCTGACGGTTGCCTCCGTTCGACCGGATGGGGATCGTGGCCCCATAGCCTCCCGGTATCAGGCCGGCCCGGTTGACCGTGATACGTACGGTATCCACCTGTGCGCCGATAACCGATCCCGCAACGGGCGCCATGCTCAGCCACGTCGGGAAGTCATCCGGGTCGATGTTCCAGTTCAGCGTGCCCGTTCCGGTGTTCGTAATCGTGAAGTCCAGCGTCGTGGCGCTGTCCCCCAGCGGGGCGAGCGGGTCGCCATCGACGTTCGTGAATCCGGTATCGACCGTCAAGACTGGTACTTCCGCGACCGTCAGGTTGAACGTGACGTTGACGGTGCCGGCGTTACTCGTCACCGGGAAGGTGAAGCTATGAACGCCCGTCGCCAATCCTGTGCGGTCCACCGTGACCACGACCGGATCCGTGTCTGAACTGACGCTGCCGGAGGTGGGGGAGATGCTGCTGACCCA
>JADLCA010000620.1 GCA_020847495.1 Candidatus Hydrogenedentota bacterium
GCCCGCGGAAAACGCGTCGGCGCTGCCTTCAGGCGGTTTCGTCAAGGCGCGTGGAAAAGCGCGGGAACGCAATGGCCGGCCGAAAGAGGCCCAGGCCAATGCGGAAGCGGGCGTTCCAGCAGCTGCGGCTGCTCCGGCAGAGGCGGCTGTTCCGGCGTCCGAAGGAGAGACTCCCGCGCCTGGAACGCCGCCCGGGGATCCGGCGTTTCAGTCCGTGCCGCCGGCAGAATCGGCCCCCGCGCCTATCACCGAACCGGGGACGTCCGCGGCGGTATCGGGGCCGCAGCCAGGTGCCCCAGCGCCTGGAGCAGCGCCCGGACCGCGGCAGATTGGCACGCCGCCCGCCACGCCCCCGCAGTTGCCCGTAAACGAATTCCGGCCCAAATCGGGTGAAATGCAGACGGAGCCTATCCGCCTCGACTTTGACAACCTGGACCTTGGACTTGTCATTCAGATGCTGGCCCCGATGATTGGGAAGACCTTTGATGTGGACCAGCAGGTGGCCGCGCAGAAAGTCACCGTGGTGAGCCACGACGAGATTCCCGCGGAGATGGTGTACTACGTTCTTGAGTCCATCCTCGCGTCGCGGGGCATGAAGATGATCGAAACGGTGGATGGCCATCTGGTCAAGATCCGGCCCGTGGCGGAAGACGTCCAGGACGCCCCCATGGTGACCGACGGCAAGAAGCGCCCCGAAGGTTACGACAACTACTCGTATCACATCGTGAACGTGCAACACAGCGACCCCGCGGAACTGTCCACGATTCTTCCAAAGGTCGGGTCCAAGCAGGCGCTTGTGCACGTATATGCGAAGACCGGAACCTTGATTCTGTACGACACGGCCACCGGCATTCGAAACATGCTTGACCTGCTCGAACTGGTTGACATCCCCGGATACGACGAAGATGTGGAGTTCTTCTGGCTCAAATTCACGCGTGCCGAAGTGATCTCGGAGCAGATACAGCAGGTTCTGATGGGGTCCGAAGGTGAAGGGGCCGCGGCCGCGGTGCCGAACGCCCCGGCCGCGATTCGCACGCCGTCTACCGTGTCGCGCTTGCAGCGGCAGCAGCCGGGGCAGGGGCAGTCCACCGTCGTGAGTTCGGAACTTAGCCTGCGCATGGTGCCCGACGAGCGCCTCAACGCGCTTATCGTGGTGGCATCGAGGCCCCTGATGGATCAGGTCCGCGACCTCATCGAGAAGCTGGACACGCCGACCGCGCCCGAGTTGAACAACATGCACGTGCGTCCTTTGCTGCACGCGGACGCGGAGGCGATGGAAACCGCGCTTAATTCCATGCTCGGTGGAACGTCCTCGCGCACCTCGAGCAGCCAAAGCGGTTCGGGGCAGGGCGCCAGCGCTTCCATGGGTGGAGGCGGAGGCGGCGGGGGCGGCATGGCGAATACGGAGGTCCAGCCGTTCGAGAAGCAGGTCACGATCACGCGTTACGATCAGACCAATTCCCTCCTGATTATCGCCTCGCCCCAGGACTTCAAAGTGCTGGACAGCGTCATCGCGCAACTGGATGTGCCGCCAAGGCAAGTACACGTTGAAGCGCAGATACTCGAAGTGTCCATCGGCGACCGTTACCGTTTGTCCGTGGAGTCCGCGGGGCTGACCGCCAATGACTATTTCGCGCTGAACGGCGTGGTCAATCTCGCGAACGTTCTCACGCAAGGTCCCCTGGGCGCGCTCGAGAATACGGATGATATCCTGAGCCTTGGAATCATTGACGACACGACCACGCTCACCATCCCCGATGGAAACGGCGGCGTAGTCACGCAGGAGGTTCCGAACATCCCGCTCTTGCTTACCGCGCTGGAGTCCTTGACCTCGCTGGATGTGTTGTCACGGCCCAGCTTGACGACCGTCGACAATGAAGAGGCCCATATTCTGGACGGCCAGGAGGTGCCGGTCATTCGCGGCAGCCAACGTTCCCTCGACACCAGCGTGGATACGAACAGCAGTGTGTTCAATACCACCGACCGGCGCGATGTCGGTATCAGCCTGACTGTCACGCCGCAGATCAGCGAAGGCGACTACGTGTTCCTGGAGCTTGAAGTGAAAGTGGAACGCCCCATCCAAAGCACCGTCGGGCTTGACCCCAACCTGGTGGGGCCGACCTTCTCCAAGTCGGAGATCGTCAACAAGGTGGTGGTCCGTGACGGATCCACAGGGGTTCTGGGCGGCCTCATCAGCGAAGCGACGGACCGGTCGCGGCGCCAGACGCCCCTGCTGGGCGATATCCCCGGTCTGGGCTGGCTGTTCCGGCGCAAGGATGACCAGCGCACCAAGCGCAACCTGGTCGTGCTGCTCACGCCGCACATCATGAAGGAAGGCATCGACTACGATCGCAAGACGCAGTCGGAGATCGACTACTCGGCAAAGGCCAACGCCGATATTCTGTTTGAAAAGGGATTCATCAAGAAGATCGACACGAAGCGCGACATGCGCAATAACTACCGCCCGACAGACGCCGCGCTCGAAGAAGCGAAATCGAAGGACAAGTTCAAGCGCGGGGACGTGGAGAATTGACGGTGGCGAACGGTAAGCGCCCCACATTGCTCGGCGAGATACTCGTGAGCCTGGGTTATGCCCATCAGGAGCAAGTCGACGAGGCCCTTGAGCTGCAGAAGATCCGGCCCAAGCGCATCGGCGAAATGCTGATGGACGTGGGCTATGTGGAAGAGGACCATGTTATCGAGGCATTGAGCGAGCAGTTCTCCATTCCGTTTGAGCGCAATATTCGCGGCTCGTTGGATGCCTCGCTTACCACGAAAGCGCCGATCAACTTCATCCGCGAATACCGCATGGTCCCGTTCCGTCAGAATGGCGCCGCGTTTCACGTCGCCTTGAGCGACCCGGTGAACCTGCTGCCGCTGGACGACCTTCGCATGCTGCTGGGCGGACCCGTGCTGCCGGTGCTATGCCGCGACCAGGACATTCAAATGGTCATCGACGGCTACTTCGACCAGCAGGGCGAGAACGCCCGCGACATGATCGATAACATTGTCCTGGCGGGCGATGAAGACGCGGATATCCCCACGCTGGATGCGCTCGATTCCGAACGCGACCTGCTGGACCTGGCAAACGAGGCGCCGATCATCAAGCTCATCAACCTCCTCATGTCCGGGGCGGTGAAAGAGCGCGGCTCGGACATTCACATCGAACCGTTCGAGCGCGAGGTGCGCGTCCGGTACCGGATTGACGGCGTGCTGTACGA
>JADLCA010000621.1 GCA_020847495.1 Candidatus Hydrogenedentota bacterium
AGGTCGCAGTAGCCGCAGATGTTGAACTGATTCATGCACTTCACGGCCGAGGGATTCAGCACGCAATGCGTCGCGCAGCGGCCGCACTGGGTGCACTTGTTGGGGTCTAACTGCCAAACCGTTCCCTCGGCTTTCGTGCCCACCGCGGCCCAGGTTCCGCCTGCCAGGGCGAATGCCGCGGCGCCACGAACGAAATCACGCCGGCCGATTTTCTTGGATTCGTCCATGGATCACCTCTTTGCGTTCGGGCAGTTTACACGTTTTGTACACATCACAGGTGTTGCAGAAACCCGTATTCATGCATTCACTCGGGTCCTTGGTGCCGTGAAGCGCGGCGGCCCCGACTCCCGCTAATCCCAGGAGCATTCCGCCTCGCGCCATGCTCTGCAGAAACTCATGCCGGTTGATGGGGTCTGTCATTTTCGTCATCCTTATGCTCGAAAACTCTTACGGCATTGAACTTGGGATCCAGAACCAATATGCGGCCCCTTGCGTCAACGGCAAGGTCACGAACCGATTGCGCGCGCGGGAACAGCGAAGATCCCGCCACGAGCTCTTCATAGGTACCCGATGTGACATCGTAAATCTTGACGCGCACCAAACCCTTCTCGCAGGTTATCAATTTCCCGTCGTCCCGAAACGCGATGTGCGCCGGATTGCAGCAACCGGAGAACCCTTCCAATTTCATGGATGGTTTGTACCACGATGTAATGAGGTCGCCATTTTCGCGATAGCTCTCCAGCCCGAGCCGCCCGGGATTGGCCACCCAAAGCGTCCCATCCGGATTCACCGCCACATCCAGATAGGGACTCGGCGCCAACAGCCCGGGGATGTCGCGCTGCGGATCGGTCTCGCCGATGCGGCCCTTGAGAGTGCCATCGCGGCCGAAGCGCAGCACCACCCTGTTGCCCGCATCGCCCACGTAGACGTCCTCACCGTGCACCGCAATCGATGCAATGTAGGCGCGTGCGTCCAACTCGGGCCATACCGTGACGCTCGAATCGTCCACGTTGAGCAAGGTCACACGGTTCTTCATTCCAAGCAGCAGGGCGCCCTCGGGCGTCAGGGTCATGCACGATGGAGACCCCTTCACCGGGATTCGTTTCACTTCGGCGCCGCTGGCGTCCAAGACCTCCACGGAGTCTCTGCCGCCCACATAGACCGTTCCGTCCGGGCCCGCGGCGAGCGCCTTCGGCGCTTCCACAGTGGGTGTCAGCCGGCCCGTTTCCTGGAACTGCGACTCCACGTTGTCGGCCTGCGCGAACTCCGCTGTGTCATACAGCAGATTGGGACCGGGATCCGGGTGACGGCTCTTGGCCAGCAATACGAAATAGGCCACCGTCACCACGACCACACAGAGCCCCACCAGCCAGGGGTGTTTTGCGGTGGTCACGGTCTCTTTCATGATCTTGCCTCACGCATTCGCCGGCTCCTGCGCGCCGATTTCGATGCACACGAGATTGTGCATATCGCGCAACAGCAGCCGCGTGCCCGCCAAGGCCATCGGGCCCCACGCGTCGTGGCCTTCCAGGACGCGCATGCGAGAAAGCTGCGTATAGGTGTCCTTCTGCGCGTCCAGCACGGTCAGCACACCGTCATCGTCGAGGATGTAGAACTTATCATCGGCGAGCAAGAACGGGCCGAGACCGAAGCGGTTGTCCTGTCCGCTGGACCACGCCATCGTTCCGTCGGGACGGTAGCACACGAATTGGCCTTTCAAAGCGCCCGCATCCTTGGGCATGATGCCGTAGATGAAGCCGTTGGCGACGATGGGTGTCTGTTGTTCGCATGCCAAGCCATCAGCAGGGCCGGTCTCGGAGAGAACCTTCGCTGAAAATGTGTTCTGTTCGAGGCTGATCTGCAGCATCATGCTGCCTTTCCCGTAGCCCGCCGTCATGTAAATGTGGTCTTCATTGATCTGCACCGGGGAAGGCGCAATCACCTTGGCGTCCCAGGGCAGCTCCCACAGGATGGTCCCGAGATCGTCACCCTCCGCGGATACTCCCGCGATGCCGCCCAGCGCGCAGTACACGTACATCTTCTTGCCCAGCAGCGTCATCGGCATGATGGAGGAGTGGGACATATTCCAGCCATGCGGATTCGGCGTCTTCCAGACTACCGATCCTGTCTCGCAGTCCACGGCCATCATGAAGACCTCAGGGCCTGCCGGCGCGAGGATGGCTTTGTTGTCCACGATGATCGGGCACTGCCCCGTATACCAGAGCGGCTCCTCCGTCCCATATTCGGCCTGTAGATCTATGCCCCAGCGGTAGTCGCCCGTCGCGGTGTCAAGGCACACTACGTGGCAACGGGGACCCATCGTGACGATGTACTTCTCGGTGAGCGCGGGGATAGTTCGCGACATCCCATGGTTGCGCTTGATCATGACCGCGTAGGAGCGCCGCCAGAGTTCGCGGCCATCCTTCAAGGAGAAACAGCGCAGCACATCGGCGCGCTTCTCCTCATCGTAGTCCATCAGGTAGGCGCACCCGTTCAACACGGACGGGCCCGCGAAGCCTTCGCCCACCTTGACAGACCACAACACCTGAGGTCCTTTGTCACTCCATGACCCCGCGAGTTTTTCGGGGCCTTTGTAGATGTTCGTGGAATCAGCTCCCCGGAACTGCGGCCAGTAACCAGGCAAGTCGGACCGGGCGCCGTCCATGGCGAGAAAGGTGCCGGTAAGTTGGGTGGGGGCTTCCTGCGCATCGAGGCTCGCGGGCCGGCCATCCTCTCCCGGTTCGCACGCCTTCATGGCCCAAGTCGGATTGCCGCCAAGCCACACGCCAAGCGCGACGATACCCGCTATCGCACAGAATAGCGCTGCGCCTGCCACTGCCGCGAAGTTCGCCTTCCGGTTGGAGGCCAGCGCAACCGTATCAATTCTCGCCAACATCGTCGTAGGCTTCCAGCAACTGCCGCTCCCCCCGGGCGGGCACAAGCGACAGGCACCCCCTTAGAATCGCCGTCAGACGGTTTCCATGCCGCCTATAGGAAACCGTCCAAGCCAGTATCCGTCATCTACAATACATATTCAAGATTCCAAGCGGGCCATATCCGCGATTACCCGTGGGAATGGCCTTCGCTTTCCGAGAGCGGAAAGCACTGAAAGACTATAGCAGAAGAGATGGGGTTTTGTCATGCAAGCCAGGCAATCGTAAAGGGTTGCAGACTCATGATTTGTTGCGATACTAGTTCTTCGTCAGGGCAGTTCGCGGATACGCAGATTCTTGAACTCGATCGGCGATCCTTCCGACTCCAGCGCCAGATACCCAGTCGCCGGCTTGATTCCCGTGCCGCCGGACACCTCTTCTCCGTTCACCCACAGGCGCACTTCGCCATTGATGGCGCGCACGTAGTAGTGGTTCCACTCGCCGTGGCCCTTGCAAAGGTTCTTGGAAGGGAAGCTGCGCGAGCCATTGGGAGACGTGGGGGGGAAGGGCGTCATCACAGTGACTCCCACTGGGAACACGTCGCCATTCGTCGAGAACCAATCCCCTTTCTTCCCGGTGTCTTTCTCATACTGCTCGGCAAAGCCGTGGTCCAACACCTGCACTTCAATGCCGTGGGGGAGCTTGCCGCGTTCGAGGTTTTGAACCGATTCATCCGTCACCCAGACGAACACACCGGAATTGCCGCCAGACTTCAGGTGACGCCACTGCACCACCAGCTCGAAATTGGCCACCTTGTTCACCGTGCGAATCACGCCCACTGGGGTGCCCGTGGACGAAATGATGCCGTCTTTCCAAGACCACGTGTCGGGGTCGCAGTTCACGTTCACGAAGTCTTCCTGCCACAGGGCCCGCCAACCGGGACCTTGCCCGTCAACGAAGGCCTTCGGAAGGTCCGACTCCACGGACTGCCCCTCGGCGGCCTGTACGCGGTTCACATGGTCAAATGCGAATCCCAGCGCGGCGCACAAACACACCGCAACCGCCATCAGGACACCCCGAAATCTGCGCAATGTAGACATGATTACGATCCTCTTGGGTCAAATGTTCTGTGGAAGCCTAACGCGGGGGAATGATGCCCTTCCCTGAAACACTTGTCAACGGTTCGCCGCGGTAATGCCGCCACCAAAGCGCTCCTGCATCCAGCGGCAATTGACGACCTTCTCCACCAGGTCCAGCGGCAGGTAGAAGTACTGACACGACGGTTCGAAGCCAATCCGCGAGTCTTCCCGGGTGAGCGTGTAGAGTTCGCGCGCAAGCGCGATCTCGGATACCAGCACTCGGTCAATTTCCGCATGCAGCCGCTGAATCTCTTCCGCAGTAAGCGCGTTCGACGGCTGTGCGAGCGCGTCACGCGCGGCGACGAACCGCGACTGGTTGGCAACCGACTGGAAATGGATCGCCGCCGCCTTGGCCAACCACAGATCGCGCTGGGCCTCGCCACGCAGTTCGGGCGGCGCTTTGTCCATGGCCATCTGTAATTCGGCAATCCCCGGCTGCCAGCCTTGCGCGATCTTCTCGAATTGCGCCGCGAACACGTCCGGCGGATAGGGGCCCCGCCACCCATCCAGATGATCGTAGGGAATTCCCCACATGGTGGCGCTGTAGCCGGTCCTCTCAGGATAGAGCGGGTTTGCCGCGCCCCACTGGACCGGCGACGTGTACACGACGCTGATGTGAAATGGATATTCGCGAAACGCCTCGCTCATCAAGGTCCACGCCTTGCGCGCGTGCGGCGCGCCCTCGGCTCCAAAACGCTCGCGCGCCACATCGTCCAGCGCCGAGTCCATCGTGGGTGACGGCGTGCGGCTCATGCGTTCCGCGAGCTGGAAGTTCGGCGAGGGGTAACCGCCCATGGTCCACCCGATCAACATCGCGTCGAGCTTAAACGGTTGGAGATTCGCGCAATGCTCTCCGATAAGATCGAGAACGGGAAGGTAGGGGATGCTCGCGATCTCGCACGTGTTGTTGAATTGGATTTCCGTGCCCACCTTGAGACCCTTTTCTCTCGCAGCCTTCCAGTGGCCTTGCGAGCGCGGGCCCGGCCCTACGGCGGATATCGAGTACTCGCCCACCGTGCTGGCGACTCCGCCGCGCTCGATCGGCAGATGCCATTCGCTCACGGACATCAAGTACACGGACTGCGGCAGCCTTGCGATGATATCCGGCGCATCACCATGGCCTCTCCAGCCCCAGTCCGACACAAGCACGTTAGCGTCCGGGTTGCCGCGGTGGACCCCTTCCTCAATGACGCCCACGACTTCAACAAGGATATCGGCGTCGCTTCGGTCTTTGCAGCGCGGACACGACGCCCAGCCGCCGTGGGAAGCGCAGTTGGTCAGGTTCTCGGAGGCGGTGATCGTGTATACGCCGCCGAGACCCGGCACTTCGAGGAACACGTGTGCGAGCGCGTCGCTCATCCACTGGCGCACGGCTGGTTGTGAGGTACAAAGCGTCTGGAGTTGGCCCTCCGTTACGCCGCCGGCTTCCGGCCGGTCCTTGAAAAACGCAAGGGGCATCGCCCTCGGTTCGTTGATATACAGATACACGGAGACGCCGTACCTCGCGGCCCGCTCGACCATTGCCCTCAGATTCGCTATCCGCTGCTCGTGTCCTTCGCCGAACTCAGGAAAGGCCTCGCCGCCCGGCGCGAGGTCTCTTAGCACGGCCTGCATCCACACCCCGTTGATGCCCACCGATGAGAGGCGTTGCAGCAAGCCATCGGGGTAAGGGTTCAATTCAGGATTCAGCAGCGGGTCGCCGTACAGCGCAACATAGGAATAGACGATGCGTTGCACGCTCTTCCTGTCGGGTCCGCCGGGCGGCGGCGAGTACGAGGGGAGTGGCTCGTTGATCTGTCTCACAAAGTCGAAACGCGGCTCCGCCGGAAGGCGAATCTCGTCGCCGATATCCTGCTCGACCACGTGGCGAATCTCTGCCGCGCGATTGCGCGCCGCTTCGTCAGGTGCTTGGTAGCGCAACGGCTCGCACGCGGGTTTCAGGCTGCCCAGTTTGATCCAGAGAAAATCTTCCTCGCGCAGCATGACCGCCAACCGCTCCGGCGTCATTTCCAGGAGTTGCAGCAACTGCTCGTACGGCAGTAGATGCCAATTGCGCCGGATCAACGTCACGTAACCCCGCTCGCGCATCTGCGGCTCTGTGGCCTCTGGCGGCAGCCCCATGGACGCGGCCAACTCCGTGACCTGCTGCTCCGTGGCGCCGATAATCTCCGCCAGTTTCGAAGGCTCGACAGCGTTCCAGTTGCGCCACACGAACTCATGCACACGGCTGGGGAAGTACTGACTCACGATTGCCGCGGGCGCGCTGCCGTGCGGCAGGATGTCCACCTCCTGGGCGTGGCCCCAACTTGCCCACCCCGGAAACACTATGCACACCCACAATAGGCAAACTTCGCGTCTTGATTTCATGGTCGAATCCACCTCCATGCTGCAGTGTGAAATGGGAACGCACTCGAGCGGAAACGGGCGCCCATTTCCAGTCTCGTGCACAATGCCGCATCGGCCGAGGCGAATCAAACAGGCAGGTGGAGCCGGTGTTTGCCTTCCCACCGGCCCGCGGGTAGACTTGGAGTATGTCCAAGAAGCTCACCATCACCACCCACGAGGAACAGGCCAAGAGCGACCGCGAGTACTGGCGCAGCCGCACGCCCGAAGAACGTCTCGACGCCGTCGAGCTACTGCGCCTGGAAGCAGGGAAATTCCTCTATGAATACCCATCCCGACTTCAAAGAGTTGTTACAATTACTCGAAGACCACCGCGTTGAATACATGATCGTGGGCGGCTATGCGGTGGCCTTCCATGGCTATCCGCGGTTTACGAAAGACATCGACATATTTTTTGGCGCTACACCAGAGAACATTGCCCGCCTGAAGGCGGCCCTAATCGTTTTCGGCTTTGCTGAGGATGACCTGCCCGATGAGGCTTTTTCAAAGCGCGGGAACATCCTTACCTTTGGTGTGCCTCCCA
>JADLCA010000622.1 GCA_020847495.1 Candidatus Hydrogenedentota bacterium
GCCGGGGCCGGACGTGGTGTTTCTGGTGGCCCAGGGGGCCACGCGCGGCCGTAAGGCCGGGCTATTCACCGCGCTAGGTTTGTCGGCGGGCAACCTCGTGCACACCCTGGGCGCGGCGCTCGGGTTGTCTGTCGTGTTCCGCACGTCCGCATTGGCGTTCAGCGCCGTGAAGTTCGCGGGCGCGGCGTACCTCCTCTACCTGGCCTGGAAGACGGTGGGCAAAAAGCCCGTTCAACCCGGCGCCGCAGCGCCCATGCCCCCTCGCGGTCACACCCTCTTTGCGCGCGGCTTCCTGATGAACGTGTTGAATCCGAAAGTGGCGCTCTTCTTCCTGGCTTTCCTGCCGCAGTTCGCCACGCCGGAACGGGGTCCGGTCTGGGTGCAGATGGCCATTCTCGGGCTGGTGTTTACGGTGCAGGTGGTCGTGGTCTTCGGCACCATAGGTCTGTGCGCGGGCAGCATCAGCCCCTGGCTTCAACGTGGCCGCAACGGCCGCCTTGGAAGGGCCTTCGACTGGCTCATCGGCAGCGTGTACGCAGCCTTGGCCTTGCGTCTCGTGCTCGCAGAGCGGTAACGACACCGGGCCAGGATCTCCCTCCCGCGAAGAAGCGTCTTAGTACTGCCTCGCTCGCCGAGCGGGGCGGTACAGAAGAAACGCATCCCTGGTTGTTCCCACCCCTGGTTTCCCCCCCGACTTGCCCTTTTGCGCCCAGACCGAATAGAATGACCCCGAGTTAATCGGTCTTAACTCAAGGAGTCTGGCATGCGCATGCAATCTGTCTGTCCAGTGATCTGTTGTTCCGGGGCGGCCTTTCTGCGGGTTCTGGCTTTTCTGCCGCGTGGAGGTCTTCTGGGCACCCTGGCCCTCCTTTATGTATCTTCCGCACTCGCGGATGACCCCGTCGTATTTGACCGCGACCTCAAGCCCGTTTTTGCGGCCTCGTGCTACGGCTGTCATGGTCCGGAGAAGCAGAAAGGCGGCCTGCGCCTCGATTCTCCGGAAGCAATACTTCAGGGCGGCGACAACGGCCCCGTGCTCACACCAGGCAAGCCGGACGAGAGTCCGCTGTTTTGTCTGACGGTCCTGCCTCCGGGCCATGCGGACATCATGCCCGCGAAGGGTGATACCCTGAAGCCCGAGCAAACGGACTTGATCAAGCGCTGGATCGCGCAAGGCGCAGTCTTCGCGGCCGCGGACGCTGCTCCAACTGCTCCAGCCCCGGCTCCCGCGCCTGCACCTGCAACGGAGGCTCCCAAGGACGCGCCCGCCGACACTGCCGTGCAAGCCGCTGCGGCCTCCGCCGAATCCCAAGGCCCATCCGTGCTGGATGAGTTGGCCAAGAACGTGCCTCCGCCGTCGCAGGACGCGCTCAATGCCTTGCGCGATGCGGGCGCCGTGGCGATGCCCCTGGCTGCGGAGACGCCGCTGGTCAGCGTGAACCTGCAATACCTGGGAGAGCGCGCCACGGATGAGACATTGGCGCTGCTCGCACCGCTTGCCCAACAGATCACGTGGCTCAACCTCGCGGGCACGGCCGTGACCGACGCCGGCCTTGCTCAACTCGCGGCCATGCCGAATCTTACCAGCCTCCACCTGGAGCGCACGGGAGTGGGGGACGCGGGACTGACCAATCTCAAGGGCTTGACCCACCTCGAATACTTGAACCTTTACGGAACCAAAGTCGGCGATGCAGGTTTGGACAATCTTCAAACCCTTCAGAGTCTGAAAAAGCTCTACCTCTGGAACTCGCAGGTAACCGCTGAGGGCGGCGCGAAGATCCAGGCCTGTTTGCCGCAGTTGGCCGTGAACCTGGGCATACCGGCGACCGCCCCGGCGGCTTCCGAGGCGACGGTCTCCACACCGAAGGACCTGTCGTTCCTGTTTGACGCGGAAAGTTGCTGCGCCAAAGCGAGGGCGGAGGGCAAAGCCTGCGATCATCCCTGCTGCGTAGAGGCGGCGGCAAAAGGCGAGGTGTGCCTCAAGTGCAACGCTGGCGCGCAGAAGAAACTGGACCTCGCGAAGCTGTATACCGCGGATAGCTGTTGCGCGAAGGCATTTGCGGAAGGCCGATTCTGCGACCACCCCTGCTGTGTTGAGGCCGGGGCGAAGGGGGAAGTCTGCGCGAAGTGCAATCCCCCCGCCAGCAAACCCGGCCTCACCGCGTTGTTTGATCCGGAAAGCTGCTGCGCCAAGGCCTGCGCCGCAGGCAAGGTCTGCGATCATCCGTGCTGTGTTGAAGCCGCCGCGAAAGGGGAGGTGTGCTTGAAGTGCAATCCGGGGGCCAAGGCCAAACTGGACGCCGCGGCGGCCCCGCCCCAGGAGCCGCCGCCCGCTGCCGAGCCGGCAAAACCGGCAGAGACTCCACCCGCGCCGGAGGCCGCCGGCGAACCTCCCAAAGACGCGAAGGTTGCGTTACTCCCCCGCACCCTCGAATTCAACCGCCACGTTCGCCCCATCCTCTCCGACAACTGTTTCACCTGCCATGGGTTTGACAAGAATGCGCGCAAAGCAGGCCTGCGCCTTGATGTGCGCGAAGCAGCGCTCGAAGCGAAGGCCTTCGTGCCCGGCCGCAGTGCGGAAAGCGAACTGGTACGGCGCATCACGGCAGCCGATTCGGACGATGTCATGCCGCCGCGCGATTCCGGGCACGCGCTGAAACCGGAGCAGATTGCCACGTTGACGCGCTGGATCGATGAGGGCGCCGAGTATCAGCCGCACTGGTCCTACATCCCGGTAACGTGTCCGGAGCCGCCAGCCGTGAAGGGCGAAGCAGCGGTTCGCAATCCAATCGATCAGTTCATCCTCGCCAAGTTGGAGGAAAACGGCATGTGCCTATCGCCGGAAGCGGACCGGGTAACCCTGATCCGCCGCGCGAGCTTCGACCTCACGGGCTTGCCCCCCAAGCCCGAAGAGGTGGACGCTTTCGTCAATGATCCGGATCCTCAGGCCTACGAGAAGCTGGTCGATCGCTTGATCGCTTCGCCCCATTTCGGCGAGCGCATGGCCATGCAGTGGCTTGACCTCGTTCGCTATGCGGACACCAACGGTTACCACGGCGACGAACACCGCAACGTGTGGCCATACCGCGATTATGTGATTAATGCCTTCAACGCAAACAAGCCGTTCGACCAATTCACGATCGAGCAACTCGCGGGCGATCTGCTGCCTAACCCAACCACGGAACAATTGGTGGCCTCCGGCTACAACCGCATGAATCAACTCACGGCCGAGGGTGGCGCACAGGAAAAGGAGTACCTCGCGAAATATGCCGCGGACCGCATCCGCACGGCCTCTTCCGTCTGGCTTGCCACGACCATGGGTTGTGCGGAGTGTCACGACCACAAATTCGACCCCTTTACCACGCGAGACTTCTACAGCTTCTCGGCGTTCTTCGCCGATATTGAAGAGAAGGGCGTGTACACCGCCGGTGAGAAATGGGATCCATTCCTCTCGCTACCCAGCGAAGGGCAGGCTTCGTTGAAGACCGAACTGGAGACGGCCATCGCGTCCCTGCAGCAGATACTCGACACGCCGACAGACGCGCTCGCCGCGGCACAACGCCAGTGGGAGAGCGCCACACGCGCGGCACTCGCCAATGCCGCCAATGATTGGACCACCCTCATGCCGGAGACACTCGCGTCCTCTGGGGGCTCGACGTTGTCGGTGGGAGAGGGTCTGGCCATCGTGTCCTCCGGCACGAACCCCGAGCGCGATGATTACACCCTCACTTTCCGAACCAACCAGCAGCATCTGACCGGAATTCGTTTGGATGTGCTGGCGGATTCCAAGACCGGCGGACTCTCGCGAGGCAATGGTAATGTCGTATTGACCAGCTTTGAGGTGCAGCTTGAGTGTGGCGGCACATGCACGCCGCTCGCCTTCTCGAAGGCCGTGGCGGACTTCGAGCAGAAGGATTTTCCCGTGGCCGCCGCGATCGACGCCGATCCCGCGTCCGGTTGGGCGGTTTCTGGACACGAGATCAAGGGTGTGAACCGCCAGGCGGTCTTCACCTTTGCCGTACCCGTCTCAGGTGGGCCCGGCACGGTACTCACCGTGCGCATGAAGCACCAGAGCCAATTTGCGCAGCACAACATTGCACGGTTCCGTTTGGCGATTACTACGGCCGCGGATCCCGCTCTGTCCACGGCGAACACGCTGCCACGCGATGTGTTGGCCGCTTTGACCACCGAGGAAGCGGGTCGCTCCGAGGAACAGAAACAGTTGCTCGCAAAGCATTACCGTTCCGTCGCTCCCGAACTGGACGGCGCGCGTGCGGATTTGAAGGCACGTCAAGAACGCCTCGCGGCCCTCGTCGCGGAGATTCCCACAACTCTTATCACGCACGCCGTCGAGCCGCGCACCATTCGCATTCTGCCGCGCGGCAATTGGCTGGACGAAACGGGTGAGATCGTCGAGCCCAACACGCCCGCCAGCCTGCCTCCGTTGCACGTCGAAGGACGCCGCGCTACGCGGCTCGATCTTGCGCGTTGGCTGGTCTCGCCGGAGAATCCCCTGACCGCCCGCGTGACGGTGAACCGCTGGTGGGAGCAGTTCTTTGGCACAGGTCTGTCCAAAGTTCTTGACGATCTCGGTTCGCGCGGCGAGTGGCCCGTCCAACCCGAACTGCTCGATTGGCTGGCTGCGGAGTTCGTTAACAGCGGCTGGGATACCAAGCACATGATCCGGCTCATGGTGACTTCGGCTGCATACATGCAGTCGTCTATTGCGACACCAGAGATGCGCGCGAAGGACCCCTTCAACCGTCTCCTTGCGCGGCAATCTCAGGTGCGGCTCAAGGCGGAGCAAATCCGCGACAACGCGCTCGCAGTCAGTGGCCTCTTATCTGGGAAGCTTGGTGGACGCAGCGTGTTTCCCTATCAGCCCGACGGCTACTGGGATAACTGCAATACCTTCCGCGGACCGCTCATCTACATGACCGACCAGGGCGAGGATCAGTACCGCCGTGGGCTCTATACCTACTGGAAACGCTCGTTCCTGCATCCCAGCATCCTGGCGTTCGACGCGCCCACGCGCGAGGAATGCACCGCGGAGCGTGTCGTCTCCAATACGCCCATGCAGGCGCTCGTACTGCTCAATGACCCCACCTACGTGGAGGCCGCGCGCGTCTTCGCAACGCGCATTCTGAGAGAGGGCGGTGACACGCCCGATGCGCGCATCGTTTGGGCCTATAGACAGGCGCTGAACCGCCAACCTTCGGAAGCGGAACGCTCCCTGCTGTCACAGCTCTGTACGAAGCACTTGGCCGAATACAGCGGAGATCCGGATTCGGCGATCGAACTGATTCAGACCGGTCAGGCGCCGGTGCCGAAGGACCTCAATACCTCCGAACTCGCCGCATGGACTTCCATTGCGCGCGCCATTCTTAATCTGCATGAGACCATCACGCGGTCGTGACAGGAGTACATCGTGAATCCGCTTGAACGTGTAAGCTTGTATGAAACGCGCCGCCAGTTCCTTGGGCGCGCCGCGACGGGCATTGGCACGGTCGCCCTGGCTTCTCTTCTCAACCCGCGGCTTCTGGCGGAGACTCCGCGCGATACTTGGCTGGGCGTCGCCAACCCGCCGCCCATGATTCCGAGGGCGAAGCGGGTCATTCACCTGTGCATGGCGGGCGGACCCTCGCACCTCGAAACGTTCGACTACAAGCCGAAACTCGCCGAGCTGCACGGCCAGCCCATGCCCGAGTCCTTCACCAAGGGCCAGCCCATCGCCCAACTGCAAGGCGCCGAACTGAAATGCTTCGGTCCGCAGCACGCCTTTCAGCGCTACGGGAAGTCCGGGCAGGAAATCAGCGAGATCCTCCCGAACATCGCAAAGCTGGCCGATGACATCTGCATCATCCGCTCGATGCAGACCGAGCAGATCAACCACGACCCCGCGCATACCTTCATGAACACCGGCACGTCGATTTCCGGACGCCCCAGCATGGGCTCGTGGGTACTCTATGGACTCGGCTGCGAGACGCAGGATCTGCCGGGGTTCGTCGTGCTCACCTCCGCCGGCGGTGGGCAGAATCAGCCGATCTCCGCGCGCCAGTGGCACAGCGGTTTTCTGCCGAGCCGGTTCCAGGGCGTGCAGTTTCACTCCAAGGGCGACCCGGTGTTGTACGTGAACAATCCGGGCGGGGTCTCGCGCGAGCAGCAGCATGATGTCGTTTCCACGGTCGAAGCCCTGAACGAGCTTCGCCAGGAATCCGTGGATGACCCCGAGATCGCGACGCGCATCAGCCAATACGAAATGGCCTTCAAGATGCAGGCGAGCGTGCCTGGCCTCGTCGACCTGTCCGATGAACCGCAACACATCCTCGACCTCTATGGGACGAAGGGAGCCGACGGCACCTTCGCATCGAATTGCCTTTTGGCGCGGCGGCTCGCGGAACGCGGCGTGCGGTTCATTCAGTTGTATCATCGCGGGTGGGACCATCACGGCGGCGTGAAGGAGGGCACAGCCACTACGGCGAAGCTCGTCGACCAGGCCACCGCCGCCCTCGTACTGGATCTGAAGCAGCGCGGCATGCTCGAGGATACCCTTATCATCTGGGGAGGGGAATTCGGGCGTACGCCCATGGCCCAAGGCGATGGACGCGATCACCACATTCGCGGTTTTTCGATCTGGATGTGCGGTGGCGGAATCCGTCCCGGTATGACCTATGGCGCGACCGACGAGTTAGGCTACTACGCCGTCGAGAACCCGGTCCACGTCCACGATTTTCACGCGACCATGCTCCACTGCCTCGGCATCGAGCACAAGAAGCTCACCTACCGCTACCAGGGCCGCGACTTCCGCCTGACCGATGTAGCCGGGAATGTGGTGGCGCCGATCCTGGCGTGATATGCCGATTGTATTATAGGGGACGGGATAGCCAGTGGTAATGCCCAAGGGCTATCCGCGCAAACCGCAGGCAAGCCTGCTCAGTGAAAGCAGAGGCAAGCCTCCGCACTCCAAGAACGGCGGCGCCAGGAGCGCCGGCATCCCTGCCGGCTCTTCAAAGTGTCAGCTACAATTCCTACTTCACTTGCCCTGTCGCCGGATCGTACTCCCATTGCGCTCCGGGGAAGGGATTTACCGGAAGACCATGCGTGATGCCCGACGTGATTAACTCGTCCAGCTTCGCAGGAAGCCGCCTCTCTTTCACCTCGAACTTCTCGATCCACCCGTTTAACAGGCGGATTCTCGCTTCCTTTTCCGTATCCAGGACCGACGTGCTCAGAACGGTTCCGTCCGCTGTGATGATGAACGATCCGCCCAATGGATCTTCGGGCAGCCGGGCCAGATCTCCTGAATCAACCATCTCCTGCAACGAAGCCGGTACCGAGCCCGTCCGCGTGCTATATGCCTTCAACGCCTCCGTCAACGCGTCGCACAGTTGCCGCAGATCTACCTCGGTGAGCCTGCGTTGCGCGGTGCCGCGCATGCTCTCATCGCCGCTGTGTTGGATGATGTCGAGCCACATGCCGCGCTCGACATCGTACATGTTGTGGCGTTGCTGAAGGTTCTTGGCCCAGTCGATGACGAACTGCGGCGGATCGCCCGTGGCCGCGGCCATGGCCATATAACGGGCGCCGTTGACTTCGTCCTTGCGATTCAAGACGTACGTGCGCGCGATCTCAAACGGCAGTTGCCAACTCGTCGGATTATGCGGAATACCGCTCTTCAGCAAGTTGATGCTCGCGTCGTCATCGTGCTTCAGCATGGCCAGGAACACCCCACCCCACTGATAAACATCCGTGAAATAGGGGTCGAGCCGCGTGATCGTTTTGAGCATGTGGTCCAGCCAGACGAACTTGAAGTCGCCCCGGAACTGTTCCGCCGTGTACTGGATGCACTGGATCCACAACAGGTCCGCAACGACGCTGCTCATCCCCGCGGTGAATCCGTCCAGGAGCTTCTCGTTGGGCAGATACAACAGCTCCTGTTCAAAGGTCCGCGAACGCATCGCGTCCATCCGCTTCTGAGAAACGATGCAGATGGAAAAGGCCACGCCCAGCGTTACAGCGGCGATGATCAGTTTGCGGCCCATCACACGTCTTTGTCCTCAAACGCGAGGGATGCCAGCACGAGCAACATGATGGTATACACCGACCCATACGCCATGGCCCACAGCACGTAGGCCGGCGCGACCGCCACCCCGTTGGCCGCCTCGGCGCGAATGTTGAAGTTGGATAAGTTGGGGATGACATAGTAGACGCACGTGAGGACGAACTCCGTCCACGTTCCCTTGAAGTGATCGGGAAGGTCGATCAGGATTGTCGTCGCGTGACCTACGACAAACGCGGAGAAGACGATCAACGCGCCCAGAATGGGGCTTGTCACCGATGACATCAAGACAGCCAGGGCCGTGATTAGCAGGAGTTCCCAGTAGATTAGCAGGACCGCTTGGAAGAACGTCGCATCCACGCTGCCCCCGAGGGAGAGCACGTACCCCGTGGTTACAAGCGTCATGACGGCGGTCACGATGGCCAACAGCAGCGCCATGCCGAGGTACTTGCCGGCGATGAACTCCCAGCGCGCCATGGGGCGGCAAATGATGGTGTAAATGGTGCGCTTGTCGATCTCCTTGTAGACAAGGCTCGTCCCCACGAAGATCGCGATGAGCACCCCGAATATCGAAACCGCCGCCAGAGAAATGTCTTTGACGATCTTTACGTCCTGGCCGATACTGATCCACCCCAGCGCTTTGGAACCCAGGATGGTCGAAGCGGCAAAGAAGAGCAAGACGTAGAGCACCTTGTCGCGGACCGCCTCGCGGAAGGTGTTCTGGGCTACGGCCAGGATTCTCACGAGATCATCTCCTGCGCCTTGACGAAGTGGTCTTCAAGCGATTCTTTCAGGGGAGTGAACTCAACCAGGGAGCCCCCCTGGGTCAGCGCGAGCCTCACGGCCTCGTTGGCCGCTTGCTTATCCCGGAAGGTCAGGTGGTGGCCTGCCTCGGAAAGCCGTGCCGAGAGGGCTCTTGCTTCCAGCTCAGACAGTACGCCGGCAGGCAGGCCCGTAAGGATCACTTCCACGAGATTGTCCTGCTTTCCCAGCAGCTCGTCGATTCGTCCCTGGCTGGTCAGGCGGCCTTTGACGAGGATGCCGACCCGGTCGCAGATTTGCTCTACGTCCCCCAGCACGTGCGAGCTAAAGAAGATCGTCTTCTTCTCGTCCCGCATGCGGAGAATGAGTTCGCGAATGGACCTGCGTCCCAGCGGGTCGAGTCCGCTCATGGGCTCATCGAGGATAAGCACCTTGGGATCGCCCACGAGCGCCACGGCGAACCCGAGCCGCTGCCGCATTCCCTTCGAGAACTCCCGCACGCGTTGACTCGCGATGTCGCGCAGGTCGAGCAACTCCGAAACCTTGTCCCACTCGACGGCCCGCTCGCGGGCCCCCAGCCCATGCAGGCGCCCGTAGAAATCGAGCGTTTCTCGTGGCGTCAGGTACTCGTAGAAATAGGGATTCTCCGGCAGGTAGCCAATGTGACGCCGCGCGTGCCGTTTGCGCACGCTGGTACCGAGAACATACGCCTCTCCGCGGGTCTGCCGGACCAAGCCGCAAAGAATTTTGATTGTCGTGGTCTTACCCGCACCATTGCGCCCGAGGAAACCGAAGACTTCGTTTTCATGAACTGAAAGGCTCAGGCCATCGAGGGACGGGGGTAGAGCCCTCAACAGGGAGGAGCGATAGGTCTTGCCTAGTTCTAGTGTGCTTATCGCGTCCATCCGGCAACACATCCCCGCGCCCGTACACGGCGCAAACTCAACCACTCCTCAATACCCACTATATATGGGCAGAGAAGCGACCAAAAGTCAATAGCTTGTGCCCCGGAACCCTCGTTGCTTCGCTGGGACCTTCGGCACCCAATGAGGTCCACAGGTATCCGCATCTGAGACTTTCTTGCCTCGAGAAGTGGCACATCCTGACAGCTTGTGAGGAGGTTCCCTGCCACCCGTCTATTCGATGAATCCGTGATAGCGCCCCATGTAGTACGGCAGGAGGTAGAACGTCCCCTCATGCTCTGACCAGCCGTCGTCCTCTTTGGCATCGAGTTTGAATCCGTCGCGGTCCTGGCGGACGTGGCTGCGCTCCTCGATGGGCAGCGCCTTGTGGTCTACCTTGGACCAGCCCACGTCCGGTGCCTGGGTCGGTGTTGGGTCGATTTCGACATCAAGACGGTGGCTGTTCTTCATTTCCCACCCGATGAGTTCCAACGGCATGCCGCGCAGCGTGTCGAGGCTGTCCGCCGCCGCTGGGTCAAAGGCCGAAAAACGCTGTGCATACTGCTTCGCGTAGGGGCCGGACTCGGGGAACGCGTTGTCGAAGTAGCCCTCACCGGCCAGCGAAGCAAAGCGCTGGGCAGCCCCGCCGTAGGCGAAGTTCCAGAAGGGATTCTTCTGTCGGCTGATGAACTGCCAGAAGTCCTCGAGACTCTGCCGGTAGAGCAACAACAGCTCCGGATCCTTCTCGTACTGCATCAGCGGATAGAAACAGAGCAGGCCGAGATTGTTGTCCCAGGGAACGACGTTGGATGGGGGAAAGGTCGGCCGCGGCATCATCATGTTGATGTGATACTGGTGTTGGTCTCGGAGCATCTTCGCGGTTTCCGCATACTTCGGATCGCCCGTGACATGATCGGCCACGGCAAGCATGCCCAGCATCATTAAAGAGTTCAACCCGCGCTGGGGCCAGCCGTTCTCGCTGTTCAGGAAGTCCGGCCCGAAGCGTCCCCAGCGCGTCGGCGTGCCATCGTGATCGACAAGGTTGAATCCATTGCGAATGAGGTGGTCGGTGATATCCCGGACCACTTCACGCACCGGAGCCTTCTCTTCTTCCGATTCGGCCGCGAGGTCGTAGTAGACCGCGTAGAAGAAGTAATGGCCCGCGAGTTCATCGGAACTGGTGTCGCATTTCCACAGGTACTTGCCATCTTCACTCGTGACAAAGCGCGGCGTGATGAGCTTCCAGAAGGGGTCGGATTCGCGGATCTTGCGATTGAGTTCGTCGGTGTATATTTCATTGACGGGCTCGTGCCAGTTGATGGGAATCAGCACCCGCGCGGGGAACCCCTTCATCGAGTCGGGAACGATGTCCACAAGGCGTTTGCACGCATCGAAACTGCGTTTCGCGAGGCCCTTCGCGGCGGGGTCCTTCGTCACCGCATAGCGGAAGGCCATGGCGGCGCCATAGCAGGCCGTGTAGAGTCCGTCATTGTCCGTGATGGCCGGTTGCGCGCTGCTCACATCCCCCCGGCGTTCGAGACGCCAGTTTGCGATGTAGCCGTCGCGGTTGTGGCGCGTCTCGACCTGCTCGTTGAACCACGCCGCCTTGGACTCGAGGGTCATGGACTCGCGGCGAATGTGGCTGATCCCGCCGCTCGTAGCGATCCACGCCGAACCATCCGGTTCGACGGCAATGCTGACCACATGATCGTCAGGCAGCCAGCGCAATCCCGCGCGATAGGACCAATGGGCGCCGTCAAAGCGGATGGCCCCGCGCTCCGTACCAAACCAAATGACACCGTCTTCGCCGGGGGCCGCGCAGGTGAAATGATCGTACGGCAGCCCTTCACTTCCCGTGTACAGGTGCCATGCGTCTCCATCGCGCACGCCAACACCAAGGTCACACCCGAACCACAGGCGGTCCATTGTATCAAAGGCCAGGGCGCTCACATTGCGTGGATTCCACGAGTACTTTGCGTCGGCGGGAAACAGGGACTTGAAGCTCGCCTTGGCGTCTTCCCGCACATACAGACCGTCTTTGGTGCCCACCGCGATGGCGCCGTCCGGCCCCGCCGCAACGGCCAGGATAGCGGCTTCAGATTCAAAAACGACGTGCAATTCCTTGGTACGTTCCCACACCTTCGTGGATGTCGTGACGACCTCTCCACCCCCAGGACAGACTGCGGCATCGATGATGCGGTTCTCCTCCACGGACTGATTGTCGTCCGATCGATACGCGCGTCCTGAAGCGCTTGCCACGAGGCTGTGCTGGGGCGAATCCGCCACATGCTTATCGAATGGGCCTGGCACACGCCACTGTGCGCCATCGAACTCCAAGAGCTCGAGGTTCTCGAGTGCGCTGATGGCCGCCGCGACGATCCGTCCGTCGTCCAGACGCGCGAGCCGCGTGACACGAGACAGCGCAAAGCCGTCCGGTGACTTCTCCGGGAGTCCGTCGCCAAAGGTGTAGTTCGTGCGTGTTTCCTGCGGAAAAGGATGGGTGAGTACGCTCTGCGCGTGGACGTTTGTCGCGAAGAGGACGGCGAGGATGCCTACGAATCGCATGATGCTCCTTGCACGGTGCTCGCGGCGTGCACTGCGCCGCGGCGTTGGGTGAACGGTGCCTGCCAAGATAATAAAGGGAGAAGAAGCGAAAATCGAAAGGGCATGCGCCCATGCGCCCGCACGTGTGGAACACCGCGCTCGTTGTCGCGTATGCTGGAAGGAACACTCACTCGGGTAACGAGGGACCGTGGCGGCTCATTGGCGCCGCTGCGAATCGAAGAGGGAGACGGCCATGCCGAACACATCACTTTCCCGACGTCGATTTCTGGCTACTTCCGGGCTGGCGCTGAGCGCCGGGATGTTGAGCGGCGTCGCGTCCGGGGCCAACGAGCGCATTCGCATCGGACTCATCGGAACGGGCGGACGCTGCCGGGCGCACATGGACAGCCTGACCAAACTGCGCGAGGCGCACAATGTGGAGGTCGCCGCGGTGTGCGACGTGTGGAAGCCGAACCGCGAGTCCGCGGCCGCCATTATCGAGAAGAACTTCGGCGAGAAGCCCTTCCAGGCCTCGCGTTTCGGGGAGGTGATTTCGCGGGATGACATCGACGCGGTCGTTATCGCGACGCCGGACTTCGCGCATACGCCTATCATGATTGAGGCGTTGAAGGCTGGGAAAGACGTCTACGTCGAGAAGCCGATGTCGCTGACCGTGGAGGAGGCATCGGAGGCGCTGGACCTCGCCCGGAAGAACGAGCGCGTGGTGCAGGTGGGCACCCAGCGCCGGAGCGAAAGCCGCTGGAAGGCCGCGAATGAGTTCATCGCCAGCGGCAAGCTCGGCAAGGTGAGCCGGATTTCGTCGGGGAACTACTTCAATCACGCGCGCTGGGCCAGGGACTACGACAACTGTGTTGCGGAAGATGTCGACTGGGAAGCGTACCTGTTCAACCGCGAAAAGGTCCCGTTTGACGCGCGGCTGTTGCGGCGTTGGCATCTGTACCGCATGTGCACGAACGGCCTTTCGGGGCTGTGGATGGCGCATCTTATCGATGCCGCGCACATGGTGATGGGCTCGACGTATCCAAACAGCGCCGTAGCGCTGGGCGGCATTTACCAATGGAAAGACGGCCGTGAGCACACGGATGAGTTCCATGCGATCCTGGATTATCCGGAGGGCTATCTCTTCGACTGGGGCATGGGCCTCACCAACGAGGCGGGCACCCACTACACCGTGCACGGGCTGTATGGCACGCTCGACCTGGATGACCCGTCAGCGCCGTTCTCCGGCGATGGGGGAGAAGAGGGGAAGTCGATCGAGGCGGGCAAGCTCGTGGCGGGACCGGACGGCGACCACATGGCGAACTGGCTCGAGTGCATGCGCACGCGGCAGCGGCCAATTGGCGATATTGAGTTTGGCCACCAGCATTCCGTGGCCACGATCATGGCGGCGGCCGCGCTCGACACAGGTCAGCGCATGCGCTACGATCGCGAGCAGCGCAGGATCTATCCCGGCTAAGGCTGGCGATGTTATGAGTTCAGTAACCTGATGCGATGCGTCAAAACACGAGGAACCATTTCATGAACGTGCGAATCGGAATTCTGCTCCGGGTTGGTACAGTGCTCTCGGCAACGGCGGTTTGCCCGCCGTGGGCACACGGCGAAGATCTTCGCATTGGGATAATCGGACTGGATACGTCTCATGTGATCGCGTTTACCAAGCTTCTGAACACCCCCGACGATCCGCAGCACGTTCCGGGAGGGAAGGTTGTCGCCGCGTACAAGGGCGGTAGTCCGGACATTGATTCCAGTGCGTCGCGGGTCGACGGGTACACGAAAGAGCTCCAGGAGAAGTACGGGGTGACCATTGTTCCTACGATCGAGGAGCTATGCGCGCAGGTGGATGCCGTGCTGCTGGAGAGCGTGGATGGGCGTCCCCATCTTGAGCAAGCGAAACCGGTCTTTGCCGCGGGCAAGCCTGTCTTCATCGACAAGCCCGTCGCGGGCACGCTGGCCGATGCCATCGCGATCTACAAGTTGGGCAAGGAACACAATGTGCCGTGGTTCAGTTCGTCGTCGTACCGGTTCTACAAGAGCATGACCGATCTGATGGCGCAGGATGTCGGCGAGGTACGCGGAGCGATCTCGTACGGGCCCGCGAGCATTGAGCCGCACCACCCCGATCTCTTCTGGTACGGCGTGCACGCCACCGAGGCGTTGTTCACGGCCATGGGCCGGGGCTGTGAGTTGGTTGTGCGCACGGCGACTCCCGAGATCGACGTGGTGACCGGCACTTGGTCCGGCGGGCGCGTCGGTTCGCTGTATGGCTTGCGCACGGGCGATACGCCGCATAAGGTGATCCTGTTTGGATCGAAGAAGGTCGCAGAACAGCAAGGTGATGGCGACTATGCCCCGCTCGTCGCCGAGATCATCAAGTTCTTCCAGACCGGTGTGGCCCCGGTGTCCCCTGCGGAGACGGTGGAAATCTTCGCGTTCATGGAAGCCGCGGATGAGAGCAAACGCCTCAACGGCGCGCCCGTGAGTATTGCGGACGTCATCGCGAAAGCAGGCGGTCCTATCGAAGAGTAGCCACCGGCCGGCTCAGGGCGTGAGTCCCGAGGTGAAGGACAGATCGTCGACATAGACCTCGACGAAATGTCCACCCCTGTTCCACGTGAGCATGCCGAAACGATTGAAGGCGGCGTTCCCCTTGCGCGCCTCGGGTGTGATGTCGAGCGTCACTTTCTGGTCATCAAGCGTTACCGCAATCGCGCCTGTCCCATCGTTCGCGGCGGGATCGTATTCGAGTGTCCACGCATGTGAGGCGCTGTCCGGCTGAATGACGGGGCCTTCCTGAAGAACCGCGCGGATCCCATCGGATGAGCAGAACGCGGGCCGGAAGTAGTGCCCGATTCGGCTTGGGCCTTCGATCAGGATTCCCAGAAAATGCGCCGGCGGCGCGCCGATGAATGTGTCCTTGTTGAACCAGCCGATCAACACGGCGCTGTCGGCCGCCGCCGCGGCCATGCTGACCTTTCCGCAAGCGCGCAGCGGGACATCGAGCGTGAGTTGCTGTGTCGGCGCGGCGTAGTAGGCGGATTCCTCGGGGCGCATACTCTCTATACGCCACATAAGTCCGCCGATTTCACCCGGCGCGCCGCCCGCCACGTTCGTGGGACGATAGCCGAAGTTGTGAACCGGCCGGATCGCGGTGTCGCGAAACGCGGTGCGATTGTTCTTGCCTTCCCACTGCGGCTCCGAGTCGAAGGACTCCTTTCCGCCGTCTATCTCAAGGTCATCGAAGTACACGGAGAGCGCTTCACCGGCGATCTGCTGGTTGAAAACGCCAAAGCGGTCGAACATGGCGCCGTCAGCTTTGTGTCCTGGATCCAACGGAGCCCGGTAGGTCACGCCGTCGAGGAGCAGGAGCATTTCGCCCTGACCGTTGGCGCCTGCTGGATCGTAGGAGAGCGTGAAGGAGTGCCGGGTGCCGTCCGCGGCAAACATGGGCGTCTTCGTGGTTTGGTAAATCCCCTCGAAGGTCTGACCGCTACCGGTCATCCAGTGCCGCGTGCCGTACTCGAAGAAAATGCGGAACTTGCCTGATTCGCCATCGATACGCATGGCCAGGGAATTCGGGGTGCGCCAGCCTCGCGAAGCGCTGTTGAACCAGCCGATGAGAACGCCACTCCCGCCTTCGGAATGGGTGACGGCGAAGGTTCCGGACACGGTCAGTATGTCACCGAGCGACTTCTCCGGGATTGGCTTCGCATAGTAACAGGGTGTCAGCGAACGGAAGAGTTGGCCGCCAATCTCGCCCTTGCCCTTGCCACAGAAATGCGTAGTGCTCCATCCGAAGTCCTGTGTGATGTCCCTTCCGGCCTCCGGGCCTGGGATATTATTGCGTCCTTCCCACTGGGGATCACTCGAGAAGTCCAGGATGCTGATATCCGCCGCGCGGGACTGCAGAGCGATGAGCAAGCCAACGGCGAAGACTATTGGAAGAGCGATGCGCGCCATCGAATCCTCCTCTCACCAGTTGGTGTAGCTTCCATCCGGGCGCTGCAGGTGAGGATGCTCGTAGATCTCCAACGGATACTTGAGCGCGGCGTCCTCATCGAACTCCACGCCGAGCCCGGGGCGCGTGGGCAAGTCGTAATAGGTGCCTTTGCGGCGGGGCATCTCGGGAAACACATCTGACGCGCCTTCATTGAACTTCGGCACGACTTCCACCCAGGTGAAATTATTGATGGACGCGGCATAGTGCAGCGTGGCCGCCGTGCACACGGGACCGATGGGGTTATGCGGCATCAGGTCGATGTAGTGGGCCTCACACCAGCCCGACACCTTCTTGGCTTCCGTGAGTCCGCCGATGCAGCAAATATCGACCCGCGCGAAGTTGGTCAAACCCCGCTCGATGTAAGGCAGAGCCGCCCATTTGCTGGGCCACTCTTCGCCAATGGCAAACGGCACATCGGTCATGGTGCGCAACACGGCGTAGGCGTCCGGGTTTTCGTTGCGGATCGGTTCTTCGAGAAACGCGAGACTCCCTCGAGGCACCATCTGGCAAAACTGCGCCGCCTCGGCCACGGAAAGGCGGTGATGATAGTCGATGCCCAGAGCGACGCGTTTGTCCGTCTCTTCCCAGACCCTTGTGAAGCGTTCCGCTGTCGCGGCCATGGAACTACGAGCGTCAAACACGTTGGAAAGGTCTTCCTTCCCGATATCGACCCTGAGCGCGCGCGGGATGATGGGATCGGCGGGCGAGAAACGTATCGCGGGCCAGCCTTCTTCCACGGCAGCAAGAACCCGGCTCTCGCATTCGGGCTCGCTGAGGCTGCCGACGGTGATGAATCCGTAAATGCGTTCCCGGCATGCGCCGCCGAGCAGTTGATAGACCGGCACGCCGAGCTTTTTGCCCACGATATCGTAGAGAGCCATGTCGATGGCGGCCATTGTGCCGGTGATGATCCGCCCGCCTTCGTAATAGGCCCCGCGATAGCACACCTGCCAGATGTGCTCGATCTGCATGGGGTCCATCCCTATCAGGAACTCACGAAAATGCTTCAACACGCCGTCCTGTCCGTGTTCGCGGGTTGAGCACCCGGCCTCGCCGATGCCGTAGATGCCCGCGTCTGTTTCGATCTTGATGATGTGCAGATCGCGCGGTTTCGACAGAAGGAAACTCTTCACTTCGGTGATCTTCATATCTGCTCTTTCTTGATTCAGCCGCTTACGATGCAGCCTTTCTAATGGTGTGCTTCAGGATAAGAACGCCTTCATCCGGTTCAGTCCTTCTTGCAACGCGTCGTCGCCTACCGCGAAGGAAATACGAATATGCTCGGGCGCGCCGAAATCACTCGCCGCCAGCACACGGACTCCGGCGCCTTTCAATAAGGCATCGGCGAACGTGACGCTATCCAGAACCTCGACGGATCCGAGCCGCTTTCCCTTCCACGCCTCTACGCCGACAAAGCAGTAGAACGATCCGCGCGGGGCGGTCCACGCAAGGCCGGGTATGCCTTCTAGATTCTTGAGCAGCCAATCCCTGCGGCGCTGGTAGGCGTCCACCATGAGGTCCACATGGCTCTGGTCACCGGTCAACGCCGCCAGCGCGGCCCGCTGCGAAATGGCGCACGGCGCGGAGGTGCTGTTCTTCTGGATATCCACGACTTTCTCTGCGAGTCCCCTAGGAAACGCCGCATACCCTATGCGCCAGCCCGTCATGGCGTGGGTCTTGGACACGCTGTTGACCGTGATCGTGCGCTGGGCGATGTCCTCATTCAAGGAAGCAAGCGAGACGTGCCGCGCCTCTTCGTACACGAGGCGCTCATACACCTCATCCGACAACACGTGGAGATTATGCTCGAGAGCCAGCATTGCGATTGCCGCAAGAGTTTCCTCCGGGTATACCGCCCCCGTAGGATTCGATGGAGAGTTGAGAATGAGCAAGCGCGTCCTGCTTGTGATTGCGTCGCGAATCCGCCACGCGTCCGGGATATAGTCATCATCCCTGTCCGCCTCAACAAAGACCGGCGTGGCTCCGGCCATTCTCACCTGTGCCGGGTACGCGAACCAGTGCGGCGTGATGATCAGTACTTCATCGCCCGGACCCACCATCGCGCGAATGGACTGCTCCACGCTGTGCTTGCCTCCGCAGGAGACGACGACATCATCAGGCGAAATGTGAACGCCATTCTCGCGGGCGAACTTTATTGCGATCGCCTCGCGCAAGGGTTGAATTCCGGGCTGGGGCGTGTACTTGGTGAAGTTGTAGTGGATCGCGTCAATTCCCGCTTGCTTGATGTGATCGGGCGTGTGAAAGTCGGGTTCGCCCTTGGCAATATCGACAATATCGGAGGGATTCATGCGAAGTCTTTCTGCCTGCGTCTATTTGAACTCAAACCCATACAACTGCGCTCCGGTCAACTCGAACTCGAGGCGAATCGGACTTTCACTGCTGAAAGATCCGAAGTTGAGCCCCTGAACCTCCAACGACAATCCGTCTTCCGTCACGGGGACACATTCGGCATACCCCATGCCGGGGATGGGTGTCTTGTCTGCTTCGAGCACACGCACCCGGATCGAACCGCCGCGGGCGTCGGCATTCAGATAGAGCTGTACCCCTCCCGCGCCCGCGAATGTGAACGGCACGGTGAGAATGTGTCCGGTCGATCCGGGCTGCGCATCGCGCGACACAAAACGATCCTTCGGCATGATGGCGAGTCCAAGCTGGCGTTCCTTCGCAGGCTCGATCTTGTGCCCGCGCGCGTAGCCGCCGTAATAGAGGTAGTATTCGCTTCCAACCTCGACGAGGCTGCCCACCCACGTCATCGCGCGGTCCCATGTGCCCGGCTGCGGGTTGCGGTCGAAGAAAACGTCTGGATGGCGTTCCCAGTGTCGTCCGTCGCGGCTCGTCACCAGTGTGGTGTAACCAATTCCATCTGGGGAGCCGCCAGGCTCGCACGGGTAATCGTCGTGAAGCATCCGGACGAAACCGATGAGCAGCCCGCCGCGGGCAAAGGTGCCGCCCACGCCGTAGAACTCCAGCACCCCATCATCGCCCGGTTCGGGCACGACGACACGCCAAGGCATCTCCCAATGCACGAAGTCCGCACTCACGCTTTGGCTGACCAAACGCCGGATGAAAGAGCGCGCCCTCGAGCCCGGCTCGAGTCCATCGATGGGCAAGGCCGGAGTCTTGACGAATGCGGCATAGCGCTGGCGGATCGGGTCTCTGAACACATCGATGATATCGCTTGCACCGTAGGGTCTGCGGGGATCGTCCTTGAACCACTCTTCGCCATAGTCCGGCAGGACGGGGTTGGCTTCAAACTGCGTCCATCTCAATCCGTCCGGCGAGAAGGCGATGCGCATGCCGGGATCTCCATCCGGCCAGGGTTGTGATTGACCCCACCACGCCAGCTTGAAACGATGATCGGCATCGGGAAATGAAGGGCCCTCATCGATGACGCTGACTCCATAGGCATTCTGGAAGGGCGCGCTGATTACGAACAGACGATTGTCCTCGCCTTCGGGTCCGACGGGCGGCGTGGTCCAGTGAATGCCATCTTCCGATTCCGCGTACGCGATCGCACACTCGCGTCCGATGCGGCTGTTGTACCACATCCGGAATCGCCCGCTTTCCGGATCACGAAGGACCGTCACGTAGGGTTGCGTGGTCTCCTGTTCCCAACCCAGAATAGGTCGGTCCTGGGCGCGCACAGGAGGGTGTGTTGTTCGTGTTACATTCTCCGATTCCGCGATGAGATAGTCGTCAATGAAGAGGTGAGGCCCGTTCTCGGCCTCAACAGGCTCCGCAGCAGGCGCCGTGCGAAGGTTTAGACTGGGCACCGGCTCATTTGCGGACCGCTCGACGGTGTACGGTGCGTCGATTCCCGGCGCGGCAAATCGAAAGGAATAGAGCTTGGTGCCGCGGCAGGAGAACTTAAGCCTCACGGGCTGACCCTGGAGTGAACTCACATCCCACGTCCCCTCCTTCCATGTCGCGGTCGCCGCGAGATAATCGCCATTGATAATGCGGCTGTCGGCAAGGGCAAAGCCTGGCAACTCGTTGCCGCCTGCATCGAGAATGGCCACTTGCGCCTCGCCACTGGCGGAGGCGTTGAGGTTGAGCAGGAGCCGCTGGCCGGCGAAGGTGAATGGCGCGGTCGTGACGACGCCTCCTTCATAGTCGAAATCGAGCGACGTGAATCCGTCGATACGCTGCTCGGCGCGGAATACGCCGCCGAGATCCCGGCCTCCATCACCATACCGCACCTGCGTGTCCCCATGCGTGAATGCATAGCCCATGAAGTACTGGTAGATCTTGTTGTCCTGATAGAGCAGACCGGGAATCATCATGGCGACCTTGATATCCAGGCCGTCGTAATTGCCGAGTGCAATGTACGGAGTCCGGTAACGAGTCCACGAAACGCCGTCCCGGCTCACGGCGAGCTGGGTCTCAATCGTGCCGTCGTTGGTCTTGCCGCCC
>JADLCA010000623.1 GCA_020847495.1 Candidatus Hydrogenedentota bacterium
AGAGCATCTACGATCAAACGACGGGCCGCATGCTCAACGCGGATATGGAGTTCTACAAGCTGGCAGGACTCGCCGACGTGGGCACGCTCAAAGTGCACATGATGACAGGGCCGGGGCATGACGAGCGCGGTGTCATCGGTTTGGGCGAGCCTCCGGTAATTTCGCCGGGTGCGGCCATCTCAAACGCCGTCGCGAATGCCTGCGGGGTCCGCGTGCCCACAATTCCACTCACACCGAACAGGGTCCTGGCCGCACTCGAGCAGGGAGGGAAACTCGCATGAACGCCTTTGAATACGCCCAACCCGCGACGCTCGACGAGGCCCAGGCCCTTCTGACCTCTGCTTCGGGTCCCGTGGCCGTTCTGGCGGGCGGAACCGACCTCCTCACCGCATTGAAGCAGGGTATCGTCAATCCCTCGCGTGTGGTGAGCCTCAAACGCGTCGAGGAATTGCGCGGCATCGAGGTTTCGGGGGATGCCGTCCGTATCGGCGCGATGACCTCGCTGGCCGAGCTTGCCGCACATCCCGATGTCGTGCGCCTCTACCCGTGTCTCCTCACTGCGGTGAAGGGTATCGGCAGTGCCCAGATCGTCAACATGGGCACCGTAGGCGGCGACCTCTGTCAACACCCGCGCTGCTGGTACTATCGCAATGGCTTCGGCCTGTTCGGCATGAACAACGGCGCTTCACTCGTTCCGGAAGGCGAAAACCGCTATCACGCCATCTTCGGCAACGAAGGCCCCGCCAAGTTCGTCAACGTGTCCAGCCTGGCCCCTGGCCTTATCGCCCTGGGCGCCACGTTCACCATTCGCGGCGCGGACAAGCAATCGCGCGACATCCCGGCGGCGGAGTTCTTCAAGACCCCTTCCACGCCGGAATACCCCCTTACCGCCCTCGCCGCCGGTGAAGTGTTAACCCACATCACAATCCCGGCGGCGCAAACACGAAACGCAACCTATGAGGTGCGCGAGCGCCAGGGCCTTGATTGGCCTCTCGTGACCGCGTCCGTGGCCTACAAAGATGCGGGAGGTTCCGCGCAAGACATCCGCGTTGTGCTCGGCCACGTGGCGCCCACGCCCTGGGTGGTTGATGCGAGCGCGAAGAGCCTCGAAGGCAAAGCGATCGACGAAGCCGCGGCCGCCGCGTGCGGAACCTCCGCCGTTGTGGACGCCAAGCCCCTGAGCATGAATGGGTACAAAGTGCAATTGGCGAAGGTCGCCGTAAAGCGCGCGCTCTTGGCGGCGGCAGGCTGAAGGGAGCGATAGATCATGGAGACGCAACCATCCGTAATGATGTTCCCGTGTAAACACATACGCGCCAAAGAAGTGTATTACCAGGCAGATGAACGCGAGGGCGACGCCTTTGCCAGCGGCGTCTATTGGTGCACTTGCACGCATCAGACTTTCGGGCCCGACGGTGAACCCGTGGACCGCTCGGAATGCCGGCCCGGCCGGGTGTGTTATCGCGGATAGGTCTGGCTGTGCGAAATGGACGGCCCCCTTCGCCGTCCCAACCTGGAGACTCGAACATGCGACACAGGAGCCGAGTGGCAGTTGCCGCAGTTTTGCTTGTTCCCTTGGGCGCGTGGGCCGCGGACCCCTCCCTGCAAGCCCCGCGCATCCAAGGGAAGTACCTGGAGGCGCGTTCCTGCGATATCTACACCGGGCCTTGCTACGCCAATGGCGAAGTCGGTGTCACCGGCGGCGAGGCCATCGTCACTTGGGCCATCGACCGCGGCGCATGGAATGGCGTCTCACTGGATGGCCTGAAGATCATCGCCGTGGTCCGCGCGAGCAATACGCTCGGCAACACCTATCAAGACGCCTTCCCAGCGAAGTCCCTCTTGATCGTGGACGCCTCGGCCACCGAGGAGCAGCGCGGCGCACTCGTGAACCTCGCCGAAAAACTGGGCGGCAAGCTCACCGCTAACGTCGTTGCGGTGCAGACCGCGCCCATCGAGACAAGCCTGGGCGAATGCAATGCCTCTGGCTGCGGGCACGTGAAAGCGGGCGACCTGGTAGAAGTGTCCACGCGTTGTCTCGGCGGCAACGATCATCTGTGCGGCAATGAATACACCTACTATCCGCCGCTCACTGAATTGGAAAATGCACTACCGGCGTATACCAATATAGCCCGCTTCTCCGGCGCGGGGTTGGGCATGACATGGACCAACCTGGACCGCCGTAGCGCGTTCCTCGGAACCTTCTCTCTGTAGGGCTGCTGGGCACGTCCGGGATTGGGTGAAGTATCAGGGTTCGACGGGCATGCGGTGCGCGTCGAACCTTGTTTCTTAAACAGAAAAGGCACCACCCTTCAACACTTGGGAGTTCACCGGAAGATGCGGAATGCTTGTAGAGTACCGCGCAAGTTTGCCGTAACCATCGCATGCATCGCACTGTTCTGCGCACTTCCCGCGCTGGCGCAAGAGACCGTGCTGAAAGTGACCGAGACCCCGCCTCCTGCCGAATTGGCCCAGGCCTTCCGCGACACGCTTGACACCAAGGCCGTGCAGATTCTCGCCGGTGAAAAGCCCATCTTCGAGTTCTGGTTCCGGAAAGACATCCCGCTCACGGCCAACCCCCCAGCGGGACAAACCGCTCTCGACGCCATCAAGGAAGTCACCTTCCTCGGCGCCGTGCGCGTACACGAAACGCGCAAGGACTTCCGTAAGGATGATATCGAAAAGGGTGTTTACACCTTACGCCTTGGCATCATCCCCGAAGACGGCAACCACCTCGGCACGACGCCCTTTCCCTACATGGCAGTGCTGGTCCCCGCGAAGTACGATACCGCGATGGACGCCATCAATGATCACGATACCCTGGCGAAGACCAGCGGAAAGGACACCTACGACGAGCATCCCAACACGCTCAGCATGCAGCCTCTGAAAGATGCTGATGGGGAGGGCGAGTTCCCACGCCTCGCCGTAGGCGGGGACGACTGGAAGTTTCTCTATCTGAAACTGCCCGCAAAGACCGAATCCGGCGAAGCCGCCGACCTCATCTTCGGCCTCGTCTATGAAGGTCACGGCGAAATCTAAGAGCACAGCCGAAGCTGCCATGCTCGTTCTTGTCCTATCGGCCTGATCTGACGGATCCGTCCGCTCCGGCAAGAGCGTGTGGGACAGGCGCCCTCGCCTGTCTTCCCATTCCTTGTCTCACTTCTTTTCCACCGCGGCAGCCCCTATCGGTGCGGGCAGCGCCGCCATCCGAATATTCCGGATCGCCCCGGTCGTCCTCCAGGTGGCAATGCCCAACGGCACGCACGCCTGCATTTCCCAGCGGATCCCGATCTTCCGCTTCTTGACCTCAAGGTTCACGAGCTGATCATCATCGATCCACGCTTCGATCTTGCCTTCCGTCACCCGTACGCGGATGCGGTACCAGCGGTTCAACTCGAACTCGCGAAAGCGCGCGGTCTCGTTGTTGTACGCGTCGTAGAAATCAATCGACGAGATCCCCACGCACGTGCCGCCCCAGCCGCCCACGATGAACGAACACGGGTCCTCGCCGTAGGGGAAGGTGAGGCCGCAGAAGAAATCGCTGCCGTCCACGCGCTTCGCGTCCAGCGTGATCTCATAGTTCATCCTGGCGATCGGGCCATGCCACTTGACCCCGGTCATCTCGTTGCCCATTTCGAGGATCACCGTGCCGTCCTCGACCTTCACCGCGCCGGTCCCCGTGTAGTCCGCCATCTTCCAGCCCTTCGTCTTGCGGAACTCCGGCTGCGGCCCCTTGCCCTTGTCATCGAGATTGTGCTCGAGCACCCAATCCACATCCGGCATCACCGGCTCGGCCTTCGCGGGCTTGGCCTCCTTCGTCGCCTCGCCCTCCGCGGCCAAGCAAGGCAATGCCCAGGCGAGCGCCGCTACGATTAAAAGCAGTACATTCACCCGCGACTGGAGAGCGCGGCCGGTATTGGAAAGCATGGTGAGTCTCCTTTGCTATGTCAGTTGCGGGCTGTAAACCAGACCCGCTTCCCCCGCACTGTATCGCAAGCGCCCGCGCGGCGCAATGAGGCGGTGCTTCAGACTGTGCTACACTTCCGAGACTGAACCAACCGGAGAGCCCCGCCATGCCCCACTTTATTGCACGCACATTTCTGTCTATCATCGCGCTGACGTTATTCGCCCTCGCAACGAACGCTCAAGACGCCTATGTCGTCTCGGTCCAGACGGATCGCGAAGACGCGCTGTACAAGGTTGGTGCTCCGGCAACGTACACGATTTCCGTGAAGCACAACGATACGCCGGTGACTGAGGGCGAGGCCAATGTCGAACTGAGCAACGACGAGATCACGCTGGAGCGCACCACGCGCCCCCTCAGCGCGGCCACCGTTACAAGCACGCTCAATGCCCCGGGCTTCCTCTGGTGCATCGTCACTTACACCGCGCCTGATGGCAAGGCGACGGTGGGCTATGGCAGCGCGGGATTCGACCCGCTCGACATCAAGCCGAGCCTGCCCGTTCCCGATGAGTTCGACGCGTTCTGGGCGGAAAAGAAGGCCAAGCTTGCCGAAGTGCCGATGAACCCCAAACTCACGCCGGTGGAGTCGCCTGCGGAGAATGTGGAGTGCTTCGACGTGCAGCTTGACTGCCTCGGCGGCGCGCCCGTGTCGGGCTATTTGACGCGACCCATCGGCGCCAAGCCGAAGAGCCTCGCCGCCATGCTTTTCGTCCATGGCGCAGGCGTGAACAGCGCGCGAAAGAAAGCGGATATCGCGGCGGAGGGCGTGCTGGCGCTGGACATCAACGCCCACGGCATCCCCAACGGCCAGCCGGCGGAATTCTACAAAGAGCTGGCCAACGGCAAGCTGGCGGGCTATC
>JADLCA010000624.1 GCA_020847495.1 Candidatus Hydrogenedentota bacterium
CGCGGAACTCATAGCGGGTGGGGGAGTACTCGCCGACGAGGTCGACGTTCGCGCCTTGCGCAGGAATTTGCGCTTCCAGGCCCAGGCACCAGTAGACGGCATTTGCCAGAAGCCGCCGCACACCGGGGTTAACCAAATCGGTGGATGCGCCCATGGTCGTCGTGAACACCTTCCCTTGCGTCCCGCCGGGAAGCTGATACGATTTGGTCCAGGCCACGGGCATCATGGGATTGTTCTTCGCTCCTTCGACGGTCTTCCCAGTGTCTGGGCGCATGCCGTAGACCGCATCCTCGGCATTGAACGCGTTGCCGTGCTCCAGCACTTTGCCGAGCACCAAGGGCATGCTGTCCCCAGGCAGAGGCAAGCGCACTTCGTACACATCAGTCGGACCCCAAATTTCCCCATCCGTGATGCCGCGCAAAATCGGGTGCTGTTCCGCGCCGGGCGCGAACACGCCGCGCGTGCTCTCGTACTTGTGCTTGCCGTGATGGTTTATCCACATTTCGCCGAGCACCAGCCGCCCGAACCCGCCTTCCCATGCCGACTTCTCACCCGCATAGCCGTGGCCGTAATGCGCCCACGGTGTATTGGGATCGAACTTGAACGCATGCGTTGCCGTGCGCATGCCGATGACGGGCTTGCCGCTCATGAGGTAGCGATCGATGATCGCCATATGATCATCCGGCAGAGCGCGGAAGCGCGTGAAGATGATCAGAAGATCCGCCGTGTCCAGTGCGCTTAGCCCCGGGATATTGCTGCTGTACGTGGGGTCGATGTAGCCCCCTTCCGGGTTGATCGCGAAGAGGACGGTGCACGTGAAGCCGTGGCGCGTGGCGAGGATCTTGCCGAGCTGCGGCAAGGCCTCTTCGGAGCGGTACTCCTCGTCTCCTGACACCAGCACGATGTGTTTGCCCATGCTTGGACCCTCGCTACCTTCATACACGATCCACGGATCGGCGGCCATGGTAGTGGTGGAGGCGAGTAAGGCCAAAAGACATGCGAAGGCGACATATGCGCTAGGTCTCATCACGATCTCCCATGTGGTTACTCTCTCCAGCTGACGTCTCACAAGAGGCGGTCAAAGTCTCTCCGGCTTCGCAGGCAAGCCTGCTTAGTGAAAGCAGCCACGCCGCGGCGTGGCCGCACTCCACATGGGCAGGCAAGCCTGCAATTGGCAACTCCGCTGATTTACAGATGATACGGGTGGCGCTGCGGTCGGCCCAGCATGCGGTTTGCAGCCTCGTCTCCGATGACTTGGCGCTTCGCCCCGTCCCATTCGAGCTTGCGTCCCAGGAGATAGGACAGGTTGCCCAGGTTGCAGAGGTCCGCTACGCCCACGGCGGCTTCGATATTCATGATGGTCTTGGCGCCCGTCCTGATGCCGTTGAACCAGTCCTCTTTATGGCCGGGGCTCTTGAAGACTTCCTTGGCGCCGGCCGGCGGCGTCCATTCGCGGCACTTGCGTTCGGCCCAGGTGCCGCCGTCGCCGCCCCAATGCACGAAGGTGCCGTTATCGCCGTGGTAGACCGCCCCGTAGCCGGGCCGCGTGATTTCAGGCTCGTCCGGTGTGCGCTCCTCTTTCGGCACGGGTTGGCCCGGCTGGTTCCAGGTGAGTGTCCAATCCGGGTTTTTGAAGGTGTACGTCACGTCGATGTTGACGCAGCTATCCCACAGGCCCCGCGTGGGCGGTGTTCCGGTGGCTTCGATGCTGACGGGCGCCGTGCCGTCTGCGTTCATCCAGTACATCGCGCAGCTCATCACGTGCGCCCCGCGGTCACGGATCTGTCCGCCACCGGACTCCATGATCCAGCGGAATGTGCCATGACAATAGCGCGGGTTGTAGGGCCGCCAACGCATGGGTCCCAACCACAGGTCCCAGTCCAGTTCCTGGGGCGGTTCGCAGTCAGGCACCGGATTCTCGTCTATCGGGCTCGGGTAGTGAAAACAGTTGACGGTATGGACGCGGCCGATCACGCCGTTTTCGAGATAGCGGTGCGCCAGGTAGGCTTCATGCTCCGAGCGGCCCTGCGAGCCGACTTGAACCGCGCGCTTGTTGTCGCGCGCGGCGGCGACCATTGCCGTGCCTTCCTCGATCGTGCAGCATGCGGGCTTCTCCACGTAGACGTGCTTGCCCGTTTGGCAGGCGTGGACGGTTTGTGCGGCATGCCAGTGGTCGGGAGTGGAAATGACCACGGCGTCGATATCGTTCCTCTCCAGGATGTAACGGTAATCGCGGTAGGGCGTCACGCCCGGGCCCGCCTTCTGCAGGGCATCGCGCAGACGGTTCTCGTCCGCGTCGCACACGGCCGCGATGTTCACTTCGCCGGAGTCGACGAAGCGCTTCATATCTTTGAGATGGTAATTGCCCATGCCGCCCACGCCGATGAAGGCGACGGTGATCCGTTCGTTGGCTCCGGGATTGCCTTCCGCCGCGAATACTCGCGAGGGGATTATCGCTGGAAAACCTGCTGCCACGCCTGCGGCGGCCAGGAAGCCGCGCCTCGAAATCGTATGTGACTTGCGTGTTCTGTTGCTCATCGTATTCTCCACCTCACTCATTGAGGATTGCTCTTCTTCACATTGCCTGGACACTGGTCGCACGGGAGGGCGCCAGTTTCACGGAAGGGAACTCCGGGACTTCGACACCGCGCTTTCGCAGGGACTCCGCGATGTTCGCCTTGAAGTCCTGCGGCACGGAATCGAGCGCCGACTTCAAAGCATCGAGCGACGCCGTGCCGGGAATGCGTTCAACGCACATGCGCGCGTCCTCGCGCAACTCCGCAGTGGAGAGCAGGGAGGCCAAGGGTGCGACGGATTCGTCGCCGCCGATTTCGGAGAGCATCCACATCACTTCGCGTCTGACCGCATCTGGACGCTCGCCTGCGAGGACGGTGAGAAGCGCGGCGACCACCGCGGCCTTGTCGGATTCGGCCCCTGGCCGTCCGCTGTGCCGCGCCACTTGCCACAATGCGCGCTTCGCGGCCCGCGCCACCTCGGGTTGTGCGTCGAGCATCAGGTCGGCCAGCGGCCCCACCGCGGGCGCGCCCACTTCCCCCGCCGCGACCCACGCGTTCGTGCGGACAATCTCGTCCTCGTCCCTGAGTGCGGCAATTAGCTTGTCGACTTCTGGACTCGTTTCAGTGCTAGACTCCGTTCCCGCTGTGGCGAGGGCTATCCCCGCGAGCCTGCTGACAGTCATTTTCCACTTCCTCCCTGTTGTCGAATCCCCGCCCCCCGGCGGCCTGTTCTTTCTGATCGCGATTCTATCGGTATGTCTACACGAATGTCATACGAATACGTCTTCGCCCCCTGTTCACTCGACGATGAGCCATGTGTTTCCGCTGGCGGGGACTTCCACGGGGATGGTCACGTTGTACTGGCGGTCGAGGCGATACTCGGCCGGCAAACCATCCTCCAAACGAATCACCGCGGTTTCAGTGGCTCCCGTGTAGTACAAGGGCAGGGTGAGATTCGCGGTCACAGACTGGTCCAGGGGGTTGAACGCCATGGCCAGGCCGCGCGGCTTTCCGTGAGCATTGACGTGCAGGATGCAATCGATCTCTCGTCCGTCCGGCCGGCGCACGTGGATGATGTCCGACTCGAGAATGTCGCGGTACTGCTTGAAGAAGGTAATCCAACGGCGGACGAGGTCCCTCGTGGCGTCTGTGTCGTACCAGCGTGGACCGCGATAGCAGGCCTGTACGCCGGCCCCGAAGTTCTGCGCCATGTGCGCGCCATAGGTGTCAAGATGCTCGGATAGCGGTTCCAGCGTCGCCTCAACGCCGCCCCCCTGGTATTCAACGAGCGGCACGAACATCCAACCCATCGTGGGCGTCTTGCCCCAAGTCCCATCGTAGATGTTTTGCCGGCCGAGTATAAGCTGCCGTTCGCGGGGCAACGACCAGTTCGTCTCGCGGTATCCCATGCCGGTCTTGTTCGACCCGCTCAGCATGTACCAGTCCGGCACATTGAGGAACACGCCGCGCTCCCGGCACCAGTGATAGAACTCACTAATCGCCAGGTATTGGCACCAGAGGGAATCGTTCAGACCTTTGTGGCCCGGATGCGCAGTGGAAGCGCAGAGATCCCCGGGATACGAACCATCGTGTTCAAGTAGATCGAGCCCTGTCTGTTCGATGAAACTTTTCAGCTTCCGAAAATACTCTTGCCCCCACTTGCTTCCAAGACATGGGGAGTTCCCGAAGATGGCCTGGCCAGGTTTTCCGGTGGCCGGGTTGATGACATCATCCTCGTCGCTGATCCGGCGGCTTGCCAGAAGGGAGTATCCGCCTATCCGGACACCCTTACCGTGCGCGTAATCCACCAGTGCCTTGATTTGCGCAATGTAGGACGGGTCCTCGTTCTCCATATCAAAGCCGCTGCCGAAGCTGAGTATGGCCATTTCGGCGCCTACTTCCGCGCACTGGTCGAGCGCCAGGCGCACGGCCTCGGGATCGCTCTGGCGGACATGCAACATGATGGGATTGTCCATCACCCAGGGCGCCAGTGTCCGGTACATTCTCCGCAGGGCGAGCCCCTTGCGCTCACGTTCCGTGCTGTCGTACACCAGCTCAAAGGTCCGGAAGGTCTCAAACGTGCCGCCGGGCGCTATGGTGACATCGGGCCCAATGGGCAGACGGCACTCGAGCTGGACGGGACTCTGCAGCGCGTAATTGACTTGCGTCGTGTATTGCGGGTCGGGCACCCAGTACGCGGTACAGCGCGATGTCCAGGGATCCAGGCCGCCGTAGCCAAAATCACTCTCAACATGGATATTGGGATACTCCCAGCGGGGGAGGGACTCGGGCATGGACTGATACTCGACCGCGGCAAGGACTTCGCTGATGAAGGAGTTCAACTGGATGGGTTTCTCACCCTCGTTCCGGATGGCAACCCATTTGGCCAATACGGGAAGAGCGTCGTACAACTCGTAGTGCACCGAGACGGACACGCCCGGCAACTTCCCTTCGGGTGCTTTGTAATGAAAAACCAGCGAGACGCCCGGAGGCGGCCAGGAAACATCCGCCAAACGCCCCTCCCGCTTCCAGGCGAAACGCTCGGCGGTCTTCCCATATTCTACGCTCACACACTGGAAGGCCGCGGGGTCCGCCGTCATGGCGTCCACCCATTCGGGCTTGAGGTAGGCGTAATCGGGCTGCCCTTGAAGTCCGCCGACGCTGAAGCGCTCCCCGTTGATTTCGACCATAGCCTCGGGCTTCACGCCCCGAATGATGGCGGCGCCGGTCATCAGGTTGTCGTAGGCGACAGTGGCCGCATTGGGGGAGACCCGCCACGAGCGCCGGACCAGTCTGTTGGACATGGAAATCTCGTTGCCGGCAGCATTGCGGTACACTCCCGCTTTTGCCGCGGGAGCATCAATCAACCAGTCTCCTTCTGCTTGGGGTTGGGTCGAACCCTCGAGCGGCAGATCAGGGAATGCCACTTGTGCCGCCAACCGCGGGTACACTGACAACACCAACAGGACCAGAAGAACAGACTTCCTCAGCATCGTTTGCAGTCCTTACGCAAAAACGGGGAAAGATCGGGTGCCGTCTGGAGAACCGTCCCTCGTCCATTGCGAATGCGTCAGAATTTCTCCGATAGAAGCCATTGTGCAATGCGGCAGGGGGTTGTGTCCACAGCTTCATATCGGGTGGAGACATTGGCCGTCGCCGCGCGCTTTCCCTTAAACCCCTCAACCGCATATACTCCTGCCCGGACTAATGACCCAGGGAGTACTTTTCATGGTTGCGTGCAGAGTTTCGAGTGTGCGGAAAGCGATTCTAGGGTTGATGGGCTGCTTTATGCTGGATTCATCGAGCCATGCCGCGGACCAGCCGCAGTGGGGCGAGCGCCACACGCGCAACATGATTTCGCAGGAAACGGGACTGCCTGAGTCTTTTGATCCTGAGGCGGGCACCAATATCAAGTGGGTCGCTCCACTCGGAGACAACGCCTATGCGTCGCCGGTGGTTGCCTCGGGAAAGGTGTTCATTGGCGCGAACAACAGTCAGCCGCGCGACCCACGCATCGATGGCGACTACGCCGTGTTGCTGTGCCTGAACGAGACTGACGGCGCTTTGTGTTGGCAGCTTGCCGTTCCGCGCATCGGCGGCGACAATTACCTGGATTGGCCGATGATCGGCATGTGCTCGCCGCCCACGGTGGAAGGCGACCGCCTCTACACGATGACGAACCGCTACGAAGTGGTATGCCTCGATATCGACGGCCAGGCGGATGGCAATGATGGCCCTTACATGGAAGAAGGCCAGCACATGGCTTTGGCGGGACAGCCGGCCTTTGATGTCATCCCCACCGACGCGGACATCATCTGGCTGGTCGACCTGCAGACGGCAGTCGGCATGTACCCCCATGACGGCGCGCACTGTTCCATCCTGCTCGACGGCCCTACTCTGTATCTGAACACGTGCAACGGTGTGGACAACACACATGCGGTCGTTCGCAAGCCGGACGCGCCCAGCCTGATAGCGATGGACAAGGAGACCGGCCGCGTGTTGGCACAAGATAGCGAGCGGATCGGTCCCCGGATCTTCCATGCCACATGGTCGTCTCCGGCACTTGCCGATATCAACGGGGCGAAGCGGATTGTCTTCGGTGGCGCGGATGGCGTCTGCTATGCCTTCGATGCCATAACGCCGGGCACTCCGGACCGGGCCGTCGCGACGATGAACCGTGTCTGGCGGTTCGACTGCGACCCGACCGGTCCAAAAGAGAACGTGTCGCAGTATCTGAATAACCGGGAAGTGAGTCCAAGCATCATCGAAGGCATGCCGGTGGTGGTGGGCAACCGCGTGTACGTGACCGCGGGCGGCGATATCTGGTGGGGCAAGAAGAAGTCCTGGCTCAAGTGCATCGACGCGACGCAGTCCGGCGACATCACGCAATCCGGCGAAGTCTGGTCCTTCGAGATGCAAAGCCATTGCTGCTCGACACCCGCTGTGTCCAACGGGCTAATCTTCGTCGCGGATTGCGCGGGCCTGCTGCATTGCCTGGATGCCGAGACTGGACAAGCCTACTGGAGTCATGACACGGGCCGGGAGGTTTGGGCCTCGCCGATGGTGGCCGACGGCAAGGTCTACGTCGGTTCGCGCGGGAAAGACTTCTGGGTGCTTGCCGCGGACAGAGAGTTGCGCGTGATTTCGTCCGTGCGCCTCGGCGCGCCCATCTCCGCCACCGCCACGGCGGCCAACGGTGTGTTGTACATCGCCACGCTGGAACAACTGTACGCCGTCCAGAATACAAGCAACCCTTGACCACGGGGCGTGGGGAATGCAGGCCAAAGAAACTCAGGTGGGGAAGAGGAGACCCCATCCCGGAACGTTCTACTTCCCTGATTCTGTCTCGCCGGCCTCAGGCTTGATGAGGTCCTTCAGCCCCGCGAACGGATTATGCCCCAGCGACTCTTCCTGACCGCCCGCCGTCGCGTAGCCGCCGTAGTGATCCTTCCGCTGGCCTTCCTGGTGTTCATCATCGTGGCAAGACGTGCACAGCAACTCCCAGTTGCTGCCGTCGGGTGGGTTGTTCATGGGGTTGACGTCCTTGTGATGGACCGTCAACTCCCGCAAATCCTTGCCCGCGAACTCGCGCCCGCACCGTGCGCAAATGTGCGGGAGGATTGCGAGCGCTTTTTCGCGGTAGCCCTGCTGCCGCTGGGCCTGCTCCCGCTTTACCTGGGCAATAAACTGGGCCTGCTTCTCGGGATCCAGTTTCACCTTCTTGAGACGCATACGAAGAACCTCGCTGTGTTACATTGATCTTGCCAGCAAGCGGGTGCTTTCGGCAAGATTCCATCTCAGTGTGTGGTGCACGGGCATCCCTGTCGCGGGGACGGTAAGCGGGCAAAGGAGACTCCAATGACCAAGTACGTGTTCGTGTTGGGCTTGGCTTGCTTGGTGCAGGCGGCTGCCGCAGACGGGGCGCTGCAAACCAAGGGACACCCTGCGCTCGAAGCAATTCAAGATTCGCACTGGCATTTCGGGGGCGAACTCGGCTCGCGCATCGACCTCGATGTCGAAAACTGGCTGCTCCGCATGCCGGCGGCGAATCCCGGTCTTCTTGAAATGTTCACCCGGCGCGACCGTCGCGTGCCATTCAATGAGCAAGTCCCGTGGGCCGGTGAGTTTGCGGGCAAGTACCTGATCTCCGCCGTGCAGGCCTGCCGCATGTCGGAGGACACGAGATTGAAACCCTTCACGCAGGCCTTCGTGGATCAACTGGTCGCACGCCAAGCCGAAAACGGATACCTTGGTCCATGGCCGCAGGCGCAGCAGCTTCTCGGGCAGTGGGACTTGTGGGGGCATTACCACTGCATGCTCGGACTTTTGATGTGGTACGACGACACCGGCGATCAGAATGCGTATGACTGCGTGGTTCGTGCCGCGGACTGCATCTGCCGCCTCTATGTCGATGAAGGCCGGCGCCCCATCGAAGCCGGGTCGCCGCCCATGAACCTTTCCGTTATCCACGTCATGGCGGAGATGTACCGGCGCACGGGCGACGAGCGCTACATGGCACTCATCCAGCGTATTGAAGAAGACATGCCCAAAGACGGCGACTGGCTCAACAAAGGCGCCGAGGGCGTGCCGTACTACAAACTTCCAGGAAGCGGTCCGCGCTGGGAAAGCCTGCATATCGTACAGGGCTTTGCTGTCCTCTACGAAATCACCGGCGAAGAGCGCTACAAGAAGGCCCTCTTGTCGCTGTGGGACAGCATTCGCGATTTCGATCGGCATCCCTCGGGCGCGTTCTCGTCTAATGAAGGCGCGTCGGGAACTATCTTCTCCTCGGGGTCGATCGAAACGTGTTGCAGCGTCGCCTGGATGGCGCTGTGCATCGATGCGCTGCGTCTGACCGGGGACCCCACCGCGGCGGATGAAATCGAGTTGACGCTGTGGAATCAGGCCTTGGGTGCGCAACACCCATCGGGGAATTGGTGCACCTACGACACCCCGCTGAACGGTTTGCGTGCGCCCTCGTACCATCAGATCAACTTCCAGTACCGCCCCGGCACTCCGGAACTGAACTGTTGTTCCGTGAATGGACCCCGCACGCTGGGCATGCTCTCGGAATGGGCGGTGATGCGTGATGCGGCGGGGCTGCTCGTCAACTTCTACGGCCCTTCGAAATCGCAGGTCACCTTGCGCGACGGCACGGCGATCCGGCTCGTGCAGACGACGGGCTACCCTGTTGAAGGCAACGTGCGAATCGAAGTGAACCCGGACAAGGAGACTCCGTTTGACTTGCGGCTGCGCATACCGGCCTGGTCCGCGAAAACGGCCGTGCTGCTGAATGACAAGGGCGTGGACATCGCCGTGGTCCCGGGAACGTATGTGGCGCTGGATCGCAAGTGGAAATCTGGCGATGTGGTGGAACTCACGTTCGACATGACGCCGCGCTGTCTCGCGGGACAGGGGCCCGACCGCGGCGGACGCGGCGCCATACATGTGGGCCCGCTGCTGCTGGCCTTTGATGCGTACTTCAATGATGTCGAGACGCCCGACCTGAAACCCATCAACGCGGCGGCGCTCAAGATCGAGCGAATTCCCGTGACACCGGCGGCGGACGCATGGCACTTCGCGCCTATGGGGATGTGGCGCACGCAGACCGATGACGGGGCGACAATTCAGCTCTGCGATTTCGCGTCCGCGGGCGCGCATGGGACCGACTATGCCTCCTGGCTGCCGGTGTCGCACCTGGCGCCGATCGCGAGCAAGCTGAAGTATCCCGCACACGAGGCCGCGGGTTCTCCGAGTCCGGCATTGTTTCAGTGGACGGCGACCGGCGAAGCGGACGTGATCTATGACCTCGCTATTGCGCGCGACGCGGGGTTTCAGAATCTCGTCGTAGACCTCAAGGATTTGAAGGAATCGCGGGTGACCATTGCGGAAGGTATCGGCGAGGAAGGGACCTACTTCTGGAAGGTCACCGCACGCAATGCATACGGCGCCACCGAGAACGCCGAGGGCCCGCGGTCGTTTCGCGTGGCTCGCGACGGCTCGGCCCCCTTCCTCTCCCTACGCGAGGATATGCTCATGATGGCGTCCCCCCTTGATGGAGCGGGAAAGCCATCATACGGCGTGTGCGAACTCGAAGAGGGATTGGCTCCCGGAACAGATCGCCTCGGCAATGCCACCGGCGCCGTGGCCTTCGCGGGGCCCGGCAGCAAGCTCCGCTTTGCGGTTCCATTTTTTCCGGAACGCGACTACGCGTTCATGGCGTGGGTGTGTCCGGAAGGTCTGCCTTCCAGCGGCCAGCAGGTGTTCTCCGCGTGGTGCCGCGGCATGGACGATCCTTTGCGTGTCATGCTGAACGGCAATGAGATCTCCGCCCGCATCGAGGCGGGTGGAGGCTGGGGAACGCCGGGAGTGGCAGTCGAGAATGGCAAATGGTACCACGTCGCCGCAGTGAAGGAAGGCACGAACCTGAGTCTCTATATCGACGGCAAGAAGTGCCAGTCAACAACCGTCCCGGAGATTGTCCGCTCACAATCCACGTTGGTGGGTGTGGGGTTCAACCCGCTCTTCGGCGGTGGCGAACATTTCGTGGGATGTATTGACGATTGTGCGTTCTACGCCCGCGCGCTACGTCCCGAAGAAATCGAGAAGGCCGCCGCGGGCGCACACTGAGGGCCGCAATCTACAGCTTACTTCGCGGCGATGTCGTAGGCGATCAGTGCCTCGCCGTGGCGGATGTAGAGGCGTTCATTCGCGATAGTTGGGTGCGCCCAATGCTGGTTCGCGCCATCAGTAACCGCGAAGGACCCCGTGCGCTCAAACCCGCCCGGCTGCGCCTTGACCAGGCTGACGATACCGGCTTTTGGCCCTTCGTAGACATAGAGCATGCCGTCGGCGTATACCACCGCGCCAAGTTGGACTTCCTCGGTAGTCCACATGACTTTGCCCGTAGCCCATTCCAGGCACACGAGCTTGCCGCCGCTCTTGTAGCCCGTCCCGTAGAGGTAGCCATCGATCAGCACCACGCCGTGATGCAGGCAATCAAGCGTCGTATCGGTCCACTTCGGAGTCACGGTACTGCCATCGGGTGAAAGCTCCAGGGTACCCCCGGTTCTTCCGTCGCCAGCCACGTAGTAGAGAAGGCCGTCTTTGTAAATCGGTGTCACCCCGTGGATGTCGTAAGGACCCTCATGCGCGAAGGACCAGAGCAGCGCGCCCGTCTCCGCGTCGGCGCCCACGATATAGCTTCCCGTCGCCGTCGTAAGGATGCGGCGGCCGCCGTGCGTGAAGATCGCCGGCGAGCAGTAAGAGGTCTTGTCGCTGAGGCCCTTGGTGACCCAGATGGTCTCGCCGGACATTTTGTCCAGTGCGGCCATGGTGGCGTCCGGTCCGCCCGGCGTGCAGATGACGCGATCCCCGTCGACCAGCACCGATTCGGCGATGTGCCATATGCCCATCTCGCCTTTGAACCGCTCGAGAATGTTCACTTCCCACTTCTTCGAACCGCTGGTGAGGTCGATGCAGTAGAGCGTCCCCAGTCCGGAAAGGAAGTAGAGCCGGTCACCGTCTATCGTGGGAGTGGACCGCGGCCCCGGCGCCTGCTTCTCGAGAGTCTCCGGGCCGTAAGGAATCTGCCGCGTCAACGTCCCGTCAGCATTCAGCTCGAAGAGAGTTCCAGTCTGCTCGTCCAGCATGCCGGTCAGGTAGATCTTGCCTTGGAACACTGATGCCGAGGAGAAGCCCCGGCCCAGACCCGTGGCAACCCACACCTTTTCAGGCCCGCCTTCCGGCCATGATTGGAGCAGGCCCGTTTCGGGAAACACGCCATCCCGATTGGGACCGCGGAACTGCGGCGAATCGGCCGCATGGACGTTCCATCCCATAGCGCAGACAAAAGCCGCCACCCATATGATTCTCATGCTCAGGAGTTTCCTCGGTGTTTATGCCTTTTCCAGCATTCTGAGGTGGCAGCGCAGAACCTTGCCCGTCTTCTCGTCGCGCAGGTGCAGGCCGTTGCCTTCGCACCATTTATAGGCCCAGCAGTCTTCGCAGCAACCCTTCTTCGTCCAGCTTCGGTCCCGCATGTTCTGAAACCGATTTTCCCAGCAGTCCATGAAGCTGTCGCGGTAGATATTGCCTTGAATGTAGTCGCCGCGCAAGCTGGGGCACGCGGAAATGGACCCGTCGGCCAGGACCGAGCCCACATTGATTCCTGCACGGCACCAGAAGAAGGTGTCGCGAACCTTGCCCTCATAGGGGCCGAGAAAGCCTTCGCAGGAATAGCTCGCGGCAATCTTGCCTTCGGCGCGAGTTTGCTGGATGAACTCCATCAGGCCGCGGAACTGGCTTCCCGAAATGTCGAGCAAGGGGTCATCCTCGGCCCGGCCCTTCGGAAAGATCGTGAACAAACGCCACTTCCTGATGCGCCGGTCTACCAGCAAACTCTTGATGGCCTCCAGTTCACCGAGGTTCTTCTGATTGACGCAGGTCACCACATCGGATGTAAGGTCAGGAGTTTGGCCGAGAAGTTTCACCGCCGACACGGTGCGCTCGAACGAGTCCGGACGCCGCCGCAGCCAGTTATGGCTTTCTTCCATCCCATCCATGCTGACCGTCATTGAGCGCAAACCGGAATCCAGCAGGCCTTCGAAACGCTCCCGGGTGAGGCTGTATCCGTTGCTCACCATGCCCCATGCGAAACCGCGCTGCCGGAATGCTTTGCCGCATTCCTCCAAATCCTCGCGTAGCAGCGGTTCTCCGCCTGTCAGCGCGAGCGTGATTTTTGCGGGGTCTTGGTGCTCACGGATTTCGTCCAGCACGCGCAGGAAGTCGGCCAGGGGCATGTCCCCAGTGACGCTGTCGCTGCGGCAGTCACTTCCGCAGTGGCGGCAACAAAGATCGCACCGCAGGGTACATTCCCAGAAGAGGTAGGTGAGTTCGTGCAGGTCGGTTTGGGCGTGGCGATACCGCCTGAACAGGTTTAGCGCGCCACGCCTGAGCAAAGAAAGTTCGCGTGTGTTCATCAGCCCCGCCAGTCGGGTCTTGGTTGAAGTAGCCTACCGATCGAGCGAGTCTGCTGTCGGGACGCCGTATACGGGCACAGGGCCGTACAGAACCACCGGCGGGCAGCCCGTCGCAATCAATCCCAGCGCGCTTAACAAGGCTGTCAGAACAAAAATGCGCAGAAGGGCCCAACGATGCCTGGTCTTACGAACCACTCTCGCAACGTGTCTTGCCATATTACGCTCCCCCGTGGAGATTCCCGGGCGACAATTGCGCCCATCACTATGCCCCTGCACATTATACCCCCGAATCGGGGCGATGTCACCGCGCCGAATTGACTCATTATAAATCTACTCGAAAGGGATTCGTTTCCTCATGAGAGAAATCTACTCGAAAGGTATGGGTAATTGGAGGGTATGGGGTAGCTTCCGCCGTAAGGAGGCGGAAGGAATCCA
>JADLCA010000625.1 GCA_020847495.1 Candidatus Hydrogenedentota bacterium
CACGCGTTGGGCGCCGTCTTGCCCACGTGCAGCGAAATCTCTGGCGAATCCGCCGCACGCACCGGATCGGGGTACCACGACTGTCCCGGATTCTGGAGATACTCCGGCGGAAGCGCATCGCCCATCGAGTAAAGCGTGTTGGCGCCCGCACGGCACGCAAACTCCCATTCCGCCTCCGTGGGCAGGCGGTAGGGGACACCTTCCTTTTTCGAGAGCCATTCGCAAAAGGCGACGGCCTCGTGCCAACTCACAAAGGCGACGGCCTCATCGTCTGCTTTGGAGAAGCCCAGCTTCCCGCGCAACGCCTTGTGCTCCGGCGAGAATGCTTCAAATTGCGCGTTGGTGACTTCCGTCGCGCCCATGAAGAATGGCTGCGAGATGCTGACTTCATGCACAGGCCGCTCATCCGCATCACCCGAAACGCGCCAAGGTTTCTCCGCCACGTCCTCGTGGATCGGCGCCCCATCGTATCCCATGGAGAAGGACCCTGCCTGGATACGCACGAACTCCATACCAATCGAGTTCGTGTGCGAATTGCCTTCCGGAATCTGGCCCGTGATCAAGAGCCCCAACAGGCATGCGTAAGCAATCATATTACCCCCTATCGGACAATAGGCCTCTATGGAGTGCGGCGGCTTTCCGCCGCTTTCTCTTCAAACAGGCTTGCCTGTTTGGCCAGAGTCTCAAATTTCACTGCAGATTATCCCGCCAGTTCCGCCGCGTTCTCCTTCACCTTTGTGAAGATGTCCACGATATCCTGCATGTCCTGCTGGGTGCCCAGGAGGATCGGGTGCGTGAACCAGATGACGCTGCGCGCGCACATGTCCTCCGACACCGGGCACGACACCTTCGAGTAATCGAAGCCCTTGTCATTGAGGAACACCGGCTGTTTGTGCAGCGGGCGCACGTAACCGCCTCCGCAGAAAAGACCTTCCGCCTTCACCGCCTCCACGATCTGATCGCGCGAACACCCGAACTTCTCCGCGTCGACCTTCATGCCGTAGAGGTGATAGGCGCGGCGCGTCATGCGCGCGTCCCCGGGTTGCGGCGTGATACCTTCGATCGCGCCAAGATGCTCATTGAGGAACGCGCCCGTCTTCTCGCGGTGCAGGGTCTGCGCTTCCAGGCGCGTGAGTTGCGCGCTCAAGATGGCCGCGCCGAACTCACCCATGCGTGCATTGGTTCCCACGACGGTGTGTTCGTACCACATCGCGCCCTTGAGCCGCCCGCAATTGCTGATGGAGCGGCACATGTCCCCAAAATCTTCATCATCGGTGACGATGACTCCGCCTTCGCCCGCAGTCATGTTCTTCGACATCTGAAAGCTGAAGGCCCCGCCTTTACCGAGCGCGCCCGTGCCCTTGCCCTTCCACTTCGAGCCCCACGAGTGGCAGGCGTCTTCCAAGATGGCGATGCCGTGTTTCGCGCCGATGGCGTTGAAGCGATCCATATCCGCCACCGCGCTGCCGAAATGCACCGGGATGATCGCCTTGGTGCGCGGGGTGATAGCCGCCTCGACGAGGTCTGGATTCAGGTTCCACGTCTCATCCACATCCACGAAGATGACTGTCGCGCCCACGCGCATCACCGCGCTGGCCGTCGCTACAAACGTGTACGGCGGCACGATGACCTCATCGCCGTGGCCGATGCCGAGGGCTTGCAGCATGATCTCGAGCGCGGCCGTGCCGCTGTTCACGGCAACGCAGTACTTGGCATCTTGAAACGCCGCGTACTCGCCCTCGAACTGCTTGATCCGCTGGTCCAGGAACCACTTCCCGCTTTCAAGCACCTCCATCACGGCCTTCCGCTCGAGGTCGTCAAAGACCGGCCATTTCGGCCATGCCTTCTCAGCGGGACGGATGGGTTGGCCCCCCTTGAGGGCGAGTTTCGATGCGGATGCGGTGGCCATGATGAATCTCCTTCGGGTTAAACCGGGACTAGTGTACTTGCCGATGAAGGCACCCGTCAAAGAGAGGACGGGGAAGAAGGGAAGAGGCTCACCACGAAACGCACGAAACACACGAAAGGAAGACGAAGAATGAGAGATTCACCGCAAAGGAAGAAAGCGAGGAAGCGTGGAGGTGGCACGGGCATCCTGCCCGCGAATCTTGAGTTCGTCTTAACGTAGAGGCGCGGAGAGCGCGGAGGGATCCAGGGAGCGCGGAGATACGCAGAGATGACGATTTCAGGGAAGAGACGCAGTTTGCAGCATATCTCCGGTGTTCAAACCGGCACGCGTCTGTGTGCGAATGCGAGACAGACTAGATTTCCGCATTGCCAAAGTCGGCCCGAATTGACAGCGCCCGCCGTGGTGACTAGAGTGTATTGGATTGGCGGGCTATTCCAGGGCGTGGGCGCCCCGCCTCCGCGTGCGCATAGCGTCGTGGAAGTTGATACACATCGCGCGCAGCGCCGGAGAGACCTGAAGTCCAACGGCCACACGCTCTTAGTGGGGAGATACAGGCATGGCGAAGCACATTGAACCGGGTCCGTTTGCGTATTTCGAGGGC
>JADLCA010000626.1 GCA_020847495.1 Candidatus Hydrogenedentota bacterium
ACATCCCTGGGATCAATCCTGTCGGCCTTGGCGGGCCGTCGTAGGGCTTCGCTCCGTACGGGCCACCGGTCAGGGCTGGCGGTGTCAATGCGGCGGAATCCGTTGTGGTGGGCGCTGCGATAAACCCGTAGTACCGGCCCATCCAATAGTCTTCCAGCCAGCCGATGGGTGGCGTGGCGCCTTTGCCATTCCCTCCGCCGTTATACTGGATCGCGGGACGGGTGCCCCAGGAGGCTTCCTGTTCGCGGGGGGAAATTGCGCGCGGCGCGGCGCTGTAGGCACTGTAGCCGGGTTCCGGCACGAGATCGCGGCGGTCCGAATTGCGGTACCCGTAGTTCACGCAGTCCAACGGCCAGTCGCGAAGATGCTGGACCGCGCGATCCGCTTCACACGGATTGCCCGTGAGGGCGCCGTATACGAAGTTGAAAAAAGGCAGGTGCTGCATGCGCAGCACTTCCCAACTCCGTTCGAGGCTGCGCAGATACACGGAGCGCAGCTCGGCATCGTCGGCATACTTCAGTAAGGGGTAGTAGCAGCGGAACGCGAGTTCGTCATCCCAAGGGACGACAAGGTCCGGCGGGAACGTATGGCGCTGCCGTACGGTGTAGTTGGGATAGCCCCAGTCGACCAACTGCTGCAGGCCCGTCTTGAATTTGGCGTCGCCCGTGAGCCCGAAGGCGGTCCACATGTAAGCCTGGGCCTCCATACCATTGAGGCCGCGCGCTTCATATCCGTACGGGCGGAACAGGTATTGCGGGTCCCAACGGCCCCAACGGGTCGGCTTGCCGTCCATGTCGCGCAGCACCCAGCCGTTGTCCATGATGTGCGACGCGATGCGGGCGATGTGCAGTTTGGCGCGGTCCTTTTCGGCGCCCTGGGCCACGAGGTCGTGAAAGACCGACACGGCGAACATGTGCCCGTTGACCTCGTCGCTCGAGGTGTCGCCTTTCCACGACCAGAGTCCGTCTTCCGTTGGGTACCACTTCGCGGGGAGACCGCCCGAACCGCGCGTGGAGCGCCGGCCCTTGTCCGCCTTCTCCGACCAGATAGCGCGCGCGAAAAAACCGCCCGACTTCGTGATGTCTTCGAGCCAGATCATCGCCTGAAATGCATCGAGCGCTTCGGCGCGGGCCTGCGGATCACCGGTCACGGCGTACTTGTACGACATGGCCGCCAGATAGTGGGAGGTGTGACCGCCGTCGTTGTCGCTGATCTCGCGAAGCCATTCCTTGTAGGTGTCGTCGTACCAGAGCTTGTGAACAAAACCGAGGCGCTTGTACCCCCAGGCATTCAAGAGCTGCTCGTACCATGCGGCTTTCTTAAGCAGCGTGTAGGGCTCGTAGCGGATGATGCCCAAGCCTGCGTCAGTGGCAACATACACGACGTGGTCGCCAACGGCGATGCTGTTGACCTGATTGCCGGGAAGCCAGTGGTTCGGCCCGAAGTACTGGAAAGCGCCGCCGGTCATGCGTACGGCTCCGCGGTCGGTGCCAACCCACAAGTCGCCGTCAAAACCCTGGGCAAGGCACGTCGTGTCCTCAAACGGCAAGCCTTGGGGCCCGGCCAGCGTGGTGAGCGCCATCCCTCGCAGGGCGGCGAGTCCGCGGTCCGTGGCAACGTAGAGAACACTCCCCTGCGCGAGCATGTCGCGCGTGACATCCGAAGGCATCGCGCCCCAGTCAAGGGGGTCGGGACTGAAGGTCTTGCGGTCGATCAAGGCGATGCCTCCGGGTTGCATGAGGTACATGGTCCCGCTGTAGGAGGCGATGCCGGTAATGGGGCCGATTTCCACGGGATCGGCGAGGATTTGCGTCCCGTCTTCCTGGAGCATGGTGCTGTCGTTGGAAAGATAGCCGGTTTCAGGCTTTGTGCTGACGAAGGCGCCGTTCTCATAGCGGAAGAGGGCGTCCTTCGTTGCACCGTGGACCAAGCCCAAATGCATGCAAAGATCGACGAATGGCTGGTCCGATACCTGGGTCCAGGCTTGTCCGTCGAAGCGATGCACGCCGGATTCCGTGAGCGCCCAGATGGCACCGTCGAGGGTTTCCAGGCGCAGGACGCTTTTCGGAGAGGCAGCCACCTTACTGAACTCCGCGCCATTGAGAACTTTCACCTCTCCATCCATGACCGCGTAGAGGTTGGCGTCAAAAACAGCCACAGAAGTCACGGGCACCTCGGTGGGCAGCTTCTCCCCCACTTCCTGGAGGTATACGCTGTCCTCGACCGAGGGCTGAGCGCGAACGCCGGATGCGGCCTGCGCGCTCAAAGCAGTCACAAACACGGCGACACACAGCAAGATTGTCAGATAGTGCGTGAAAGGATAATGTCGCATGGCTCAATTCCTCCGCAGCAAGGGATCCCGGTCCCCACAATGACCGCGGGTAGCCTACCATACGGAGGAGCAAAGGAAATACTGTTATTCCATCAATGAGATGGGATGGAGATTCGTTCCCGCCTTCTTCGTAGGCTGGGGAGTAACTCTGCGCAGACCAAGAGCCGGCAGGGATGCCGGCGCTCCTGGCAGGCGCTTGCAAGATTCCCGGACCTGCTTTCGGCCGATTCAAAATCGATGAGGTAAGAGGGCGTGTCAACATTGGATGCCGGGTTGTCTTTCCTTTGCGCCATGCTTAGAATACGGCGACTGGGGAGGCCCTGACGCCCGTGGCGGGGCCGGTACATCGAGGAATACCGGGGTGATCCTACCTGACCGACGAATCAAAGAGTTGCTCAAACAGGGCGACCTGCGCATCGAACCGCTGGACCCGGTCCAGATTGGACCGGCATCGGTCGATCTGCGCCTGGGAACGAGTTTTCTGACGCCGCGCACGACGCAAGGCATGTATTCGATGTCGGCGCCAATTGAATATGAACGGGTGGAGGATACATCCTTCGTGATTCCCGCGCACGGGTTCGTGCTTGCGACCACGCGCGAGGTCATCACGTTGCCGGACTACCTGACGGCGTTTGTGGAAGGCCGCAGCTCGATCGGCCGGCTCGGGCTGTTCATTCAGAATGCGGGCTGGGTGGATCCAGGGTTTGAAGGCGCCATCACGCTCGAATTATTCAATGCCAATCACGCACCCATGCGGATCGAGGCCGGACGGCGCATCTGCCAGCTTGTCATCGCTCAGTCGGACGGCCCGGTGGACGCGCCCTACCGGGGCAAGTACCAAGGACAACGGGAGACGACTGGCTCCCGCGCCTATCTGGACACCGAAGTGGAGAGGTCTTAGCCGCGCCTTACGGTTTGTCACCCTGACGAAGCCGCTCATCGATTCGGTCCAGGACTTCGGGCAGGTCGGCGATTGTGTCTATCGCGTAGTGTGCGCCCGCATCGAGGAGGCGCTGGCGGGCACGGGCCAAGCGATCCTTGCGCTCGGCGGAGGCGAGGCGTACCAGGCCGGCCTCGGGCAACCCCACTTCATTACCGTGTTCAACGACGGCCACCGTCCACATGCCGGCATTCAGCCCTTCGCCGATATCGGCCACCGTGTCCCCCACTTTCACAATCGCCTCGACGGGATAAACGCCGAGTTGCTTGGCTGCTTCCAGGGCCATCCACGGTGCGGGCCGGCCTTCGGGCACATCGCTCACGCAAACGACTACATCCGGCGCGTAACCGCCCTCAGCGGCCTTGGGTACGAGCAGACGCATCATGGCGTTGTTGTAGCCGGTGGTGCTGCCGATGCCGAGCCCTCGCGCGCGCAAGACGGCCATGGTTTCGATGGTCCCGGGAATGATGTCCGCATGCTTCTCGATGACGGCCAGTTGAAGCGGGACGAACTCCCGGAACATGGACTCCACGTCCTCTTCGGAAGGCTGCCGGCCATATCGCTCGCGCCACTGCTCAGCGATGGCGCTCATCTTGCACATGACGCGAATGTGGTCGCGCTTGTGCATCCCCATGGGCTCGCGGGCCTGTTCCTGGGTGACGGCGATGCCGCGCTTTTCGAAGACGTCCAGGAAGACCGCCGCGGGCGCGCAGCATCCGTAATCGACGGTCGTGCCCGCCCAATCGAAGATTGCCGCCTTGAGAGGTCCGCGATACGTGCGGCGGGACTCAGAACTCATCGCGCTGTACTCCTCGCGCCGGCTTGGGTTGGCGCGGTTAGCTCAATTCCAAGTTCATTGATTGTCTCCCGGATGGCACGGAGCAAGTCGCGAACATCGCTCTCGAAAATGCGTCCAATGTTGCCAATACGGAAGCAATCGGCGTTGCTCACCTTGCCCGGATAGATGACGTATCCCTTGTCATTGAGGCTTGCATAGAACGACTCAAAGGAAAAAGCGGGGTCTTGGGGATAGCGGAATGAGGTGATGATGTAGCCCTGATCCACCGCGGGAAGATACTCCTCGAATCCGAGGGCACGCATGCCGTCAACCAGCGTCTCATAGTTGGCGCGATATCGCGCCGCACGTCCCTCGACACCGCCCTCCGCCTCCAATTCGAGGAGAGCCTGGTGGAATGCCAGCAGCGCATGCGTGGGAGGCGTAAAGCGGAACTGTCCGTTTGCCTCCAGTCCCCGCCATTGCGATAAGAGGTCCAGGCTCACGCTGCGCGCGTAACCTTCGGTTTGAAGCAAGGCATCGCGGCGCGCCAAGACGAATCCAAAACCCGGCACCCCTTCGATACACTTGTTCGCGGAGGACACCAGATAGTCGATCGAGCACTCTGCAAGATCGAGCGGGACGGCGCCGAAACTGCTCATAGCGTCCACGAAGAACACAGCGCCCGCAGCCTTGGCCAAGGTCCCGATTTCCTGAATTGGATTGATGATGCCCGTCGTGGTCTCGCACTGGACCACGGCCACGCACGACACGTGGCCGGCGTCCGTCAATGCGCGTTTGACGGCCTCAAGGTCCGGGATCTGGTCCTCTGCGAATACCAACGGGGCGTGGTCGATCCGCAGGGTCTTGAGGATCTTCACCATGCGCTCGCCATACGCGCCATTGACAATGACGAGCACCTTTCCATCCGGCGGCACGGCGGATGAGAATACAGCCTCCACCGAGAAGGTTCCGCTGCCCTGCATGAGCACGGCCTCGTATGCGCCGTCGCGGCAGCCGCCCAACGCAACGAGCCTGCGGCGAATATCGCGGACCAGTTCGATGAACGCGAAATCGCGCGAACCGAGGTCGCGCAGCATGGCCTGCTTCACGGTGCGGCTCGTCGTGAGCGGACCCGGCGTGAAGAGCACTTTGTCTTTCCAACCAGGTAGGGCCTGGTCCATGTCCTAACCTCCGTTCTCCGCGTCAAGGCGCTTGTTACCCGCATGGGCGGCGCGCACGCGCCACATGACCACCAGCATCATCGCGGCAAAGGCCACGCTCATCCAGAAGGCCATGACGTTGGTCGTGTGGATGTTCGCCATCTTGTCGTCGCCGGAGACGATTCTGCCAATGACAAGTTCCTGGATGATCGGCCCAATGCTGCCGATTCCGTTGACAAGACCCGCGACAGCCACTCCGTTGACCTCACCCGCCACGGCCACTGCGGCCGCGCCACACAGAAGGGTATCTGGCCCATAGATCATGAATCCGACCAAACCAAAGCAGATGGCCACCAGGACCGGGTTGGTTTCAAAACGGAGCACGCAGAAGTAGCCCAGCACGAGCCCGATGGACGCGATAAACGTGAGCCGCGCCCAATTGCCTTTGAAGTACCGGTCAAGTACCCAACCGATGAAGATGCAGGGGAGAATGCCTCCGATGTCGAAGAAGGTCGAGTACAGACCCGCTTCCTGCTTGCTGAGGCCCTGCAGAGTAAGGAAGGTCGGAAGCCACGAATCCAAGGCGTAACGCAGGAACTTGATGAAGAAGTAGCCCAGGCCCATCGCAAAGATCAATGGATTGAAGGCCAGTTTGACGTAGTCCCAGAAGGCCACGTGTTCCTCGCTCGAAGCTCGGACGGCGCGTCCTGCTTCGTCAGCGGTCACGTCAACGATGGGATCGAGGCCAACATCCTGGGGCTTGTTGCGCTGCCAGAAGTAGACGATCCACCAAATGATGAACGCAACCGCGCTGCAGCCCAGAAAGGAATATCGCCACGCAGGCAGGACGGCCATGAGGCCTAGGCCCAGCAGGGTGGATCCCAGCAACTTGACGCCGATGTTCCCCCACACGTAGCTGGTGCCCCAGCCCCCCATGATAAATCCGCGTTCTTGCGGGCGTATCCATTGGGAGACGCTACCCACCGAACCCGGCCAGCCGCAGGCTTGCACCAGACCGTTGAAAAACATGAAGGCCATGAAGGCCAGATAGGCGAACCCTGTACGCGTGGACACGCCGCAGTCGTCCCAGTTTGCGCGGCCCCCTTGACTGGTCAGCGTGATCCCCTGGACGGTGAGCGATTCGTGGGAGGTGAAGAAACGGTCCCATATCCTGAGCAAGGGTTCGGTGATCCAACCGAAGATGCCGCCCGATTCGACAGCTTTTTCTTCAGAGAAGAAGTTCCTCACCGGGATTCCAAGCCGCACCCACTGCCCGGACTCGGGAAGCTCGTCGACATAGACCGCCGATCCGAGTGCGGTATTCTTTTCTCCCCAGTATGCGGTCTTGTCCCCATCCGTCGTGTGCCACGTAATCTCCACGTAATGCGGCTTGGCCGCCGGGTCCAGGTACGCGTATGCGAACAGCACATCGTTGAACGCCGCAGGCGACATGTCCAGCGAGCCGGAAAACGCGATGGTGGCGACTTCTTCAGGCGCGGCACGGGTGACAAAGGACTCGTCCCCGCTGAAGACGGGCCCCGCGTCTGCTCTATTGACCGGAACAGTACCCGAATTAGGCGACGCCTCCACGGTCAGTCCGGGCGTCAACCCTTCCGGGACAATGATGGTGTCCTTCGTGTCGATAGTGGCAAAGATGACATTGCAGACGATGGAGATACCGAGTCCCCCCAGCAGCAGCACGCGGGGTCCCCACTTTCTGCCAATGAAACCGTTGACGAACTGCCCCACCATATAGGCGACGAGAAATACCACCCAGATGTACGCAATGAAATCCAGCCCCCAGCCGAACTGCTCGTCCAGCGAAGTCTTCACGAGGCCGAAGACCTTGCGGCAGAAGTAATAGGCGGCATAGCCCAGGAAGG
>JADLCA010000627.1 GCA_020847495.1 Candidatus Hydrogenedentota bacterium
GCCGTCCTCATTCGTGAGTCCGCGCGCGAGCGTGGTCAAGAAACCGCCCGCGGCCGGCCCAAACCCTACGCAGACGATATCCGCTTCCATGCACGGACGTTCGATACCGTTATCGCTGATGGGAGTAGTCTGGTCCATCACTCACCGCGGGTAGTCCAGCACTTCGGGAATCATGACCTCCGTCAGCGCATAAGCGGCGCGATCCTTGGCGAGGCGGGCGCCTGTCAGGCAGCCATCGAGCTTGGCGCGCAGCCGCTGAAACGTCTGCAAGCCTTCAGCGTGTGCGCACGGGCCTGCTTTGCAGGGTGTGGTGCCGTCCGCTTCGATGACATCCGTCAAACCGCTGGCAACCGGCGTGATACCCGGGACAATACTCTCCAGGCTTTCCAGCTCTTCGGCGGAATAGCACGCGCACGCATCCCGGTCCCACGAGGGGTGGCGGTTGTAACCGTAGACGAGTTCCGCGCAGATCTTCCCTACTTCTCCCGCGGCACGCGCGCACTGCACATGGCACAGGTCGGTGTAGAACGCGACCAGCCCGGGCAGTCCTTCTGCCAAGGCGGGATTCTCGGCGCCTTTCGTTTCCAACTCCATGACGTCGGAGATCAGCTCGCGCGCCGCCAACAGCCAGCAAAGCGCATCGGCCAACGGGAAGGTCACCCCTTGGCGCGGCGTGTTGTACAGTTTCTTTCCGAAATCGTCGGTAGCCTTTTTCAGATGATTGAGCGTATACAGCCACAGCTCCATGGCGGAAGCGAGACTGCAGGCGCCGGTACCCGGGCGCTCATAGGCGACGCGCCGCATCTCGAGAATCCACTGCCTGAACTGCACGAGGAACAGGTCCAGGGTCATGCTGAGACTGAGTTGGCGGCGCTGGACCGCTTCAGGCCCTTCATAGGTGGCTTCGAGCTGTGCATCCATCCACTTCTGCGCGAGGAATCCCGGGCAATCTTCCGTGATGCCGTAGCCCCCCATGAGGCTGAGAGCCTCCCGCATCATCGTGGCCCCATAGCCCGTGTTCCAAAGTTTGCACGCGGGACACAAGACGTTACCGACCGCATCCGTGACCAGGTACTGCACGATCGTGTCGGACTCGAGTTCCTGGAAACGCGCGTTGTCTCGTTCGGATTCAGGTTGTGCCTTCAGAGCGAGAAACTCGAGGGCCTTCTTTTCCGAGGACTGGAGCGCCTTGACTTGACTCAAGCCGCCCCTCGCGCCCTGCTCCGCCAGCGCGCGCTCCTTCTCCTTCTCAAGCGGATCGAGAACATCGAAGAGCCGGGCGGCAGCGAAGCCCAGGGACGCCGCCGCTTCACCCGTTGCCCAAACGTCAATCAGGCGATGGAGCGCGTCTTCGCGCTGTTGGAGGCCCAGGTCGTGCCGCGGGGTTCCGGGATCGATGCCGGGGCGGCCGCGGAAGCGCTCACGCTGGTAGCGAATCACGGGTTCAATGGCGGACAGGAGCTTCGCGGCGGTCAACAATCCCACCGAAACGCGGGTATGCTTGAACACCGCCTCGATGACTTTGCCGTGGGAGTAATTGGGGACAATGACGCCATTCTCAATGGTGTATCCGCCGATGATTCGGCTGGCCGGGACCGTCACGCTGATGACCGGGTCGCGCGTCGAAGACAACTGATGCGCGAGTTTCTTGGTGGGCACGCCGCGATCGAAGGTGCCGGGGTCAGTCTCCTCGACGATGATCATGCAACTGCCCTTGATGCGCTCGTCGTCCGAGTCCACCGCCACCGTCACATAATTTGCAAGGTCCATGTTGGTGATGAAGCGTCCGCGTTTGTCAACGTGGAGGAGTGGTTCCTGGCCGTCCGGCCACTCGACAACACGCACTTTGCCCGCCAGTGTTCCCGTCTCGACGCCGACATACGGCAGGGGTTCCGTGAGGCCAAAAGCGCCGCGCAAATGCCCGCCCTTGCCATCCGAGGCGGTACGCTGTGTGTACTCCGCGATTTGCTCGGGGGTGCCCCGTTCGTTGATCGGTGCGAAAGCCAGGAATCCAGCCAGGCTGCCTGTGGCCGCGCCCGCATCCACCCACGCCAGTTCGAACGAGATGAGCGATAGGAGCAGGTTATAGGGACCGCTGACAATCCCACCAGCCTCGGGACCAACCGCCGCTGTGGTGATGCCTGCCTCATCGAAATGCTTGATAAGGGCCTGCTTGCCTTCAGTCCACTCGTGGGAGTTGCGCCCCCCCTCCGCAACAAGACGGGCCACGGGCCCCCGCGCGACTTCACGAACGGACTGCAGCAGCATCTGGATGTCGTAGCGTTCCGCAAAGCGCCACATAATCTGGCGCACGTCATCTCCCGGTAGAGTCTGCAGGGTGGCTCTAGGTGATTCTTGCGTTGTCGTGCTCATGCCTCCAGTCCTTTCTCATGGGATGCATCCGGATAGAGCGCATTGCCCGGTTTGAAGCACAAAGGATTGAAATCGGCGGCTGAACATGGGGACTCCCGGCACATCATGCAGGAGGTGAGACTGTGGCTAACTGCGAAAACGCTCCCCGCGAAGGGGACCCCCGGTGTCCGCCGACCCTATATTGGGAATGCTAAATATTCCGAAGGGAAAAGTCAAAGTGCGCCGCATCCCCATCCTCAACATCATCGGTTTGTGGGGGCTCTCTGGAATGCGTGCTGACACGGGACATCGGCCCAGAGTAGAATTCACTCGAGGCCAGCTTGATTGCGGATAAACCATAAAGCCAGGGACGGCAAAGGGATGGGGGAGCATGACACCGCGCGAACGCTTCTTGGAAACACTGACCTTTGGCACACCAGACCGTATCCCATTCATGCCCGGTGAACCGCGCGAGTCCACCTTGCGGGTATGGCACGCCCAAGGCATGCCCGAAGGCTGCGGCTACTTGGAACTGGTCCGGGAACAGGTCAATGACAGGCGCATCACAAGGGGATTGGCGCCAGCAGATTTCCAGCCGCGCGAACACGAAGCGGGAACGGGCGTCTCGTTTGTGATGTGCCCAACGTTTGAGGAAAAGGTCCTGGAACACAAGGACGGTCACTACACCGTTCAAGACTGGATGGGCGCAGTCACGGAGATATCCGACGAGTTCGACTACACGTATCTTCGCGCGCCTCGCGATTTCGTGACGCGCAAATGGCACAGCTTTCCAGTGCAATCGCGTGCGGACTGGGAAGAGCGAATGAAGTGGAGGTTCGATCCCAAAGACCCGCGCCGCTTTCCATCGGATTTCAAAGAGCGCTGCGCCCGCCTCCGCGAACGAGACTTCCCGCTGACCGTCGGTTTCAATGGCCCATTCTGGCAACTGCGCGAATTCACCGGATTCGAGGGTTTGTGTGTACTGCTGCTCGAGCAACCCGAGTTTGTGCGCGAGCTTATCAGCTTCTGGCGCGAATTCTGCTCGGAGGTACTCCAAGTCCTGTTCGACCATGTCGTGCCCGATATCATCGTGCTGTCCGAGGACATGGCCTTCAAAGAGCACCCGATGATTAGCCCTGAAATGACCGAGGAGTTCTGTGGGCCTTGCTACCGGCAGTGGTCCGAGCAAAGCCAGGCCGCCGGCGTCAGGCTGTTTTCAATCGACTCCGACGGGCGCATTGACTCGCTGATACCCGTGTGGATGAGGTGCGGAGTCAACTGCGTGGAGCCTGTCGAAGTGGCGGCGGGAAACGACATCGTGGCCATGCGCGCCACATTTGGCAAGGGCATGGCCTACCGCGGCGGCGTGGATAAGCGCGCAATGGCTGCCGGCGGCGCCGTGCTGGACGCGGAACTCGCGCGGATAAGGCCCGTGGCAGAAGACGGCGGATACATCCCCGGCTGCGATCACGGCGTACCCTCGGACGTATCGTGGGCGAACTATCAGGACTACACCATGAAATTGGCGGAGATAACCGGGTGGCTGCGTTCTTAGAGCGTGTTTCAAAAGGCGTGACATCCGAGATAGATCACCGAAGCCCGGA
>JADLCA010000628.1 GCA_020847495.1 Candidatus Hydrogenedentota bacterium
AACGCCTCTGCGTTTGAGTGCCCCTAAACCACGGGCGAGACGCCCGTTCCCCCGTGTTGGTTCCCCCTTGCTGGTGTCTTTCTTGAATCGGTGCAATCGGTGGATGACGATCTTCGTTTGGTTGCGGCTACGCCGCGCTAGGCTAATATCGGTTGTCCCTACGGGACACAGAGAGCGGGACGGCATGGGGCGAAGATGACGTCTTACATCCGCGAGAATGTGTCGTGATCGGGGTTCATGGCTCGTGAGGGCAGTTGGGTTGAGACGTGGGGATCGAGGAAGAGGAGTGACATGCGGGGTGGCGGCCCTGCGTTCTCTCGGGGTGTTTATTGGCGGGGGGCAGGGGGTATGCTGTGTGGGCGCATTCGGCGTGCTGTGGTGTTTGGCCTTTGGAATGACTACGGGGGACGATGGACGTGATGACCATTTCCGATCGCGCGCTTTACGCACGTCATCGCGCAGAGCGCGACACGGGGCCCTGGGGCGCCCGCGCGGTTTGCGAACTTTGGCTGCCGATGCTGTTGTTCGGGAGCATCGGCGCGATCACCTGGGCCATTCGCGGCACCGATGGCTGGGGCGGCATTGATGGCACCATCGTGCCGGGCCTGACGTGGGGCATCCTCTGGTATTACCTGTGCTCGCGCAAGGGCATCGACGCGCGCGGCGTGGCGCTATGGCTGGGCATGGGAATCGCCCTTGGTGGTGAGTTGGGTTACGGGCAGTATGTGTCCTGGATCCGCGGCCAGTTCCATGTGCGGGATGAGGTTGTCCCGGTTCTTCCCGCATTGGGCTATGCATGGTTCATGATATGTGGTGTGGGCTGGGGCGCGCCGGGAGGTATCGTGCTGGGTTGGGTCCTGGACGGGAGCCGCTCCTATGCGCGTTGGATAGTGCGGTCAATCTTGCTGGGCCTATTGCTCGTGCTGCTCTTCAACCTTGGAGCGCCGCTGTTTGGGGCCGGCGTGATCGATTGGCTTGGACAACGGTTGGTCGAGCTTTGCCCGGGACTGCTCTTCCCAAACGCGGACTTCGGCATCTACGCGGGCGAGTTGGACAAGCACCTTGCGCGCACCGTGTACACCAACACCCAGAATTTTGCCGTGCTCATCTGGTGGGCGGTGGCCATGCTCGTGGCGGCGCTGCAACGCGATCGGAGCACCCTGGTCGCGGGCGCGGTGATCGGCGGCGGGTTTGGAATCGGCTTTGTATTGAGCGCTCTTTGGTGCCTGGGTTATGTGTACGCGCCCGGCTACATCGACTGGTGGAAGGTGTGGGAACTGAACGCCGGTTTCAACCTCGGCGTGCTCTATGTCATCGTCTTGTATTGGGCGACGCGGCGGGTGGATGAAGCGCACGACCCCGACGGCGAGCCTCGTTCCGCCTTGAAGCCGGAACCAGTCCCCCTCGCTTTCGGAGCTTGGACCACGAGCGGATTCATGGCTCTCGGTGGTTTTGCTGTGCTGTTCGCGGCCGGCCTTGAATTCACCTTCTGGTACTACTTCTGGAGAGCCCTTCTCCTGGGCCTCTTCTTTGCGACCGTCATGTTTCTTGCGACACTGCGACCGGCGCGCCACGTGAATGATTTGCGCAAGGATCTATCCCTTGCGTTCAGCGTCTTTCTCTTGCTGTTCATCATGATTCAGGGCGCCACTTCGCGGACGGGCGTCGTTCTCGAACTATACCGGCCGGAAGACGTGGACCAATACGCGTGGCCGTGGCAACGCATTGCACTTCTCGTGCCCGCCGTGGCGCTCTTGTTCGGCGTAACGCTGCTGCGCGTGCGACGGATACTCCAGGGTCCGGCCGATATGCACTCTCTTCAAGCGGAACACATGATCGACCTATTCGCCTTTATTGGTGTTGTAGGCGCCGTCACCATTTGGCCCAGTGAGATCGGCGTGTTGTACGCCGTGTTTCTGGCTTTCACCCTCTACGCCTTCACGCGTCTCAGTCATCATCTCTGTTTGTAGAGGCCTACAGGTATGGCGTCAACTGCCGATGGTGCGGAGTCGGGAGCGGACCAAGGCGTGGCGCGCAAGCGCATCACCCGGGAACGCCGGGCACCAGCCCGGCAACGACTCGGAGAAGTGAAGTCCGTAACTCCAGCAGTGTCGTGGCAGCGATTCACGGTGACGCTCCGAAGCGCCACGCTGGTGCGTGGCGTTCCCAGGGTACTCAAGAATGAAGTCTCGTGGCAAACGTTGGTCCCGTTCCGAGCGCGATTCACTCCTCGCCCACGAGCACGATGCGGTCCACGCACACAGCGTCCACTTCGTTGGGGTTGTTCATCGGCGCCACCCACACGTACATGGACGCCGTGATCGCGTGCACGCCGAGGTCAACGAGCTGGTAGCCGTCGCGCGCAGATTCGACGGGTACGGTGACTTGCGCAACGTGTCCCGGCGCCGCCGTGTCGTAGATGCCGCATTGCATCGCGTTGCCGGCCGCGGCATTCGCGTCGCAACGCACGTATAGATAGCAGTGTTGTGGCGCGAGTGTTGCCACGTCGCCGCTAATCGGGAACTGCACGGCCCATTGCGAGTGCGTCGCGGGCATGCGGGCGGCTTTTCCATCGGACGCGCCGGGATCATCCACCAGCTCGACCCAATCGCCGGCGCCAGTCAAGCGAAACTCCGTTTCTTGAATGTCGAGCCAGCGGTCTTCCGGCAGGTCTTTGCACACATCCGGCACGGACGGGGGCACCGCGCTGAACCGTGACCGCAACACGGAGGCCAAGCCTTCGAAGGGCGCCCCTTCCTGGAAACTGCCGCAGTTGAAGGCATTGCAGGATTCGATGAATGCTTCCGTAGCCGCTGCCGGATCGGCGGGACCAGAGAAGGGTTGCTTCAACAACCGCGCCGAGCGGTTCAACGCGTGGTAGCGGTTCAGCCACGCATAGGTCAGGGGCAGGCGCGCCCGGCGCACGCGCGCCTCGAGCACGCTATCGCCTTTCACGGCGGCCTCGGCCGCATCGAAGAAGGCCTCCGCCGCGTTCAGGTCCTCGATGCCCAGCCAGGACGCCGTGGTATCTTGGAAGCACCCGAAGTGCACGTCCGCGCGCGAGACGGCATCGCTCATGCGATCGATGTAACGGCGCAAGGGCCACGCGGCGGGGCCATAGTAGCCCGCGAGGAATTCATCGATAAGGGCATTGGGATCGCGCGATGGATCCCACATGAGGTGCGCCAGCACCCACGCCCGCAGTTCCACAAACTCGCCACAGGACGACCCCGTATCCCCTTGTTCAAACAGGCCGATGCAGTTGTTCGCGACGAAGAAGCGGATGTTCGGGGCGAGTGATTGGATGTTGGGGTGCGGGAGGAGGTATTGGCGGAAGTTCGTGACATAGTCCCATACGTACAACTTGCCCGCAATCGCGCTCCACGCTTCCATGTCGCGGCGGAAATCCGCGTTGCGCGGCGCGGTCGCCAGCGGCTCCGAGAAACTGCATTCGATCGTGCACAGGCGGATGACGACGTTCTCGCGCGGGCGCGCTTTCAGGGGGGCCTTTCGGGTGTACTGATAGGCGAGCGTTTCGACGAGCACGTCGGGGTACTGCTTCTCGATATCTTCAGCAACCGAGTTAACGAAGCGCACGAGCAGGCCTGACGGCGCGCCTTCTTCGGATTCGATCGCCGCGCAGTTCGCGCACTGGCAGTTGCCGCCGCAATCATTCTGCGTAATCGAGATCATGCCCGCGGCCGGATCGCTGCGGATCCACTCCAGCGCGTTCTTCGTGAGTTCCGCGCGCATCGCATCGTTGCTCAGGCAGAGCTGCGCGCCATCGCTCACGCGCTGGCCATTGATTTCGCTGTACCAGTCGGGGTGTTCGGCAAAATACTTCTCCGGCGGCATCAACTGATAGAAGGTGTGGCACCAGCCGAGGATGGAGTAGTGGCCGCCAAACTCCTCGGGCACGCCGTCGTGGTGGCCATTGCACTTGCTGCGAGCCGCGAACACGCCGTTCAGCGCGTCGCGGTAAAAGGCCTCGCGGTAACGCAGCGCGGGTGTGTACACGGTATCCAGCACGGGAATCTCCAAGACCGGCCGCGACGGGATGAACTGTTCGGCGGAGGTCCACCAGCGGCACCCCACCACGTCTTCGAGAAAGGTGTAGACCGCGTAGAGCGTCCCTCGCGGGCGGCCCCCCGCGAGGTACAGTGTGTCGCCCGCGGTCTTGATCACGATGCCGTCGTGCCCCAAGGCATCCAGGTCGAGATCGGGGAAGGCGGCCTTGAGGCGCACCGACGGTCCAACGACGATCTGTTTCGTCCCGGCGGCTGCGTCCTTCTCCTCCACGATGGGCAATGTGACGCCCGTTGCCGCCGCGAGATGCTCCTGCAACTCTCCGGCGGCGGTCCGCTCGGGCGCAAGGGCTCCATCGGCCACGACAATCGTGTATTCCGACGCGCCGTCCTCGGCCAGTGTCAGGGCCGCAGCGGTTCCCGCACAGCACAACGCCGTCACAACGCAGAACACCCCAAACGAGATTCGCATAGCCACTCCTTCCTCCACCGCGCAATCGCGCACTGACTCACGCATGAGATTGTACGCGTTTGACCAGGACGCTGGAAGACCCGGCGCAGCCGGTTCCGAAGCCGGATTTGGACCAGCGGGTCCAAACAAACTCCAGAAAGAGCGCCTTCAGTAGGGCGGGATTTGTTCCCGCCCTCTTGGAGAGGCAGTGACCGCTTTCGGCTCGGTCAAGAACCGGCAAGGACGCCAGCGCTCCCAGTGGGGCCATCTTGCTCTTGCAGTTCCCGATTCGGCTTCCCTCCAACTCGCCATGTGGGAGACAAGAAGGCGGGAACAAATCCCGCCCTACTCAATGCGCCTCGCTGCGCACCTGCCCACGGTTTTGGACTCACCGGGCTCGGGTGTGCTAGCATTTAAGCTCTGTTTGACGCAACGTGTGGGCGTTTTACGCCTTATGGATGCGGGTCCGCAGGGGGAAGGCGCAGGTGCAATCCTCCGCGTGTTTGGCCTTTCCCGTACGCATAGAAGGTTAGGGATTATCATGGCGAAGATCACGAAGGCCGATGTGGAGTATGTCGCGGGTCTGGCGCAACTTACGCTGGACGAAGCGACTAAGGAGCGGCTTGTCGGCGAGATGGGCGACATCCTCGGGTATATGGACAAGCTCAACGAGCTGGATACCACGGGCATCGAGCCGACGATGCACGTGCTGGAGATGACCAACGTCTTCCGCGAAGACGAGGTCACGCCTTCCCTGCCGCGTGAAACCGCCCTGATGAACGCCCCGAAGACCGACGGCGAGTATTTCCTCGTGCCGCGCATTCTGGATACGGAGTAACCCATGAGTAATTCCTGGTACGAGAAGACGGCCCTCGAGATCCGCGACGCGGTCCGGGCTAAGAAGGTATCGGCACTCGAAGTTACGGAGAGTTGTCTCAAGCGCATCGAAGCGATTGATGGCAAGTTGCTGGCCTTCGTCGATGTGTGGGCGGACGCCGCGCGCAAACAGGCTCAAGCGGTGGACGCCAGGATCGCCGCGGGCAAGGATCCCGGCCCCTTGGCGGGGGTGCCCATTGGCGTCAAGGACGTGTTGTGTACCAAGGAGGGCACGACCACCTGTTGCTCGAAGATCCTCAAAGGCTATCGCAGCCCCTTCGACGCGACGGTGATCGAGCGGCTCGCGGACGCAGGTGCCGTGTTTCCCGGCAAGCTCAACATGGACGAGTTCGCCATGGGCTCTTCCACGGAGAACTCTTCGATCCAGCGGACACGCAACCCTTGGGATCTGGATTGTGTTCCGGGCGGATCGAGCGGCGGCTCAGCCGCGGCCGTCGCGGGCCACGAAGTCGCGGTGGCGCTGGGCAGCGACACCGGCGGGTCCATCCGCCAGCCCGCGGCGTGCTGTGGGTGCGTCGGCATCAAGCCGACCTATGGGCGCGTGTCGCGTTACGGGCTTGTCGCCTTTGCGTCGTCGCTGGACCAGATCGGCCCCTTTACGAAGGACGTCACGGATTGCGCGCTGATCATGAACACGATTTTCGGGCGGGACCCGAAGGACTCGACGTCCGCCGATATCCCGGTACCTGATTTTACGAAGGCGCTCATGCCCGCGGTGAAGGGCCTCAAGATCGGCTTGCCGAAGGAGTATTACACGGACGCGCTTGGCGCGGAGATGCGCGACAAGATTCAGGCCGCGATCAAGGGGTTGGAAGGGTTGGGCGCGGAGATCGTCGAGGTCTCGCTGCCGCACACCGACTACGCGATCGCCACGTACTACATCATCTGCACGGCGGAGGCGAGCGCGAACCTCGCGCGCTTCGATGGCGTGCGTTACGGCTACCGCGCTCCGGGCGTGGCGAATGTCGACGAGATGTACCGCAAGACCAAGTCGGAGGCCTACGGGCACGAAGTGCGCCGCCGCATCATGCTCGGCACCTACGTGCTGTCCAGCGGCTACTACGACGCGTATTACCTCAAGGCCCAGAAGGTGCGCTCGCTGATCCGGCGCGATTTCATGGATGCCTTCAAGCAGTGCGACGTCATCGTGACGCCGACGTCTCCGACGCCCGCCTTCAAGATCGGCGAGAAGACGGCGGACCCGCTGGAGATGTACCTGAGCGACATTTACACCATCTCGGTGAACCTCGCCGGGATTCCCGGCCTGAGCATGCCGTGCGGCTTGACGGCGTCGGGCTTGCCCGCGGGATTGCAGATCATGGCCAAGCCCTTTGATGAGGAAACGCTGTTGCGCGTGGCCTACACCTACGAGCAGAACCGGGGCTTTGAAATGGGCATGCCCGCCGCGTTGCGCGGCTAAACTGGCGCCCCTTGCGGCCCGGCAGAGAAGCATAAGGAACGAGCATGAAGTACGAAGCGGTCATAGGCATGGAAGTGCACGTCGAACTGAATACGCAGTCGAAGGTGTTCTGCGGGTGCAGCACGAAGTTCGACGCGCCCGCCAACACCAACGCGTGCCCCATCTGCCTGGGGATGCCGGGCGTGTTGCCGGTGATCAACAAGCGCGCGGTCGAGTTGTCGGTGGCCGTGGGCATCGCGCTGAACTGCACGATCTCCCGCTGGTCGAAGATGGACCGCAAGAATTACTTCTATCCTGACTTGGCGAAGAACTACCAGATCAGCCAATACGACTTGCCACTTTGCGCGAACGGATACCTCGAGATTCAGGTGAACGGCGCAACAAAGAAGATTGGCATCACGCGCGCCCACCTCGAAGAGGATACCGCGCGCAACACGCACACCATCGGCGGCGGCGACAGCGGTGTGGACTTCAACCGCTGCGGCGTGCCTCTTCTCGAGATCGTCACCGAGCCGGACATCCGCAGTGCGGACGAGGCCTACGCCTACTTGACCAGCCTGAAGCAGATTCTGCGTTACCTGGACGTCAGCGACTGCAACATGGAAGAAGGGTCGCTGCGCGCGGAAGCGAACATCAGCATCCGGCCAGTGGGCTCAAAGGAATTCGGGTCCAAGACCGAAGTGAAGAACGTGGCGTCTTTCAGCGGCGTGCAGAAGGCGATTGATTTCGAAATCGCGCGACAGCAGCAGGTCCTCGAGGGCGGCGGCAAGGTCGTGCAGGAAACGCGTGGATGGGACGCCGACAAGGGGATTACCTTCTCGCAGCGCGCGAAAGAATCGGCCCATGACTACCGCTACTTCCCCGAGCCGGACTTGGTGCCGCTGGTCGTGGACGAAGCGTGGGAATCGCGGATTGGCGCGACCCTGCCCGAGCTGCCGCGTGCGCGCAAGGCCCGGTTCGTGTCGCAATACCAGCTTTCCGAATATGACGCGGGCGTGCTCACGGCTGAGCGGCCCATGGCCGACTACTACGAGACGACGGTGAAGTGCGGAGCGCCGGCGAAACCGGCAGCCAACTGGATCATGGGCGATCTCCAGGCGCTCTTGACGGAACACAAGTTGGAGATCGCCGCGTGCAAGGTAACCCCGGAGAACCTCGCGTCGATGATCGCCCTTATTGAAGATGGTACAATCAGCGGCAAGATTGCCAAGGACCTGTTGCCGGAATTGTTCGATTCCGGCAAGAGCGCAAAGGCGCTGGTGGAAGAGAAGGGCCTTGTTCAGATCAGCGACACGGGCGAATTGGAAGCCGTGGCGCGCGAGATCATCGCGTCGAATCCAGGGCCCGTGGCGGACTTCCGCGGCGGCAAGGAGAAGGCGCTCGGTTTCCTTGTCGGCCAGATGATGAAGGCCACCAAGGGCAAGGCCAATCCGCAGATGGCCAATGACATCATCCGCAAGGAACTGGCGAAAACCGAGTGACGCACAACAGGGAGCCACTCGAGCGCGGGGGCGCTTGACGGCGTCTCCCGGGAGACGAAAGCACCGTTGGCACGATTAGTCAAGAAAGCATCCGCGGCGCAGGAACCCGATTTCTTTCCCACCGCGCGCCGCGCCGCCCTCCTGGCCGATGAACACAAAGCCGTCGATATCCGCGCGTACGATGTGCGCGGACTGACCTTGCTGGCCGACGCGTTCATCGTGTGCACGGCCACGAGCGAGCCGCATGTGAAGGCGGTGTTTTCGGCGGTGCGCGAAGGCATGCGCGAGATTGGGATCAAGACGCTGCACGCCGAGGGAAGCTACACGAGCGGCTGGCTTGTGCTCGATTACGGCAGCATCATCGTGCACATCTTTCGCAAAGAGGCGCGGACATTCTATGACCTCGACGGCCTGTGGGGAGATGCGCCGCAAATCCCGTTGGAGCTCGAGCGGCACTGACGCCACGGAAGGATCTCGGAGGAAGGCATGAGGAAGGACGAACTCCCGGATAAGCTGAGGCTCTACCACTTCAAGCTCGACCGCATCCTTGGCCGGGGCGGCACAGGTACTGTCTACCGCGGCATCGATACCGTCAAAGGCGAGGTCGTCGCCGTCAAGCTGTTCCACGCGAACTTCTTCAAGAACCGGGGCCAAGTGCGCGATTTCGGGAAGAGCGTGGAACGCTTCAAACAGTGGAACCACCAGAATGTCGTCCGCGTCATGGAATTCATCGATGGCGAGGAAGGCCTCTGCATGACCATGGAGTACGTGGACGGCCCCGACCTGCGCTGGTACATCGAACAACGGCCCTGGAATTTGCAGGAGCGCCTGGTCATCATCGCCCAGATCTGCAACGGACTCCAGTACATCCACGACCAGGGATTCTCGCACCACGACCTCAAACCCGCGAACATCCTCTTTACGCGAAAAGGCATCGCGAAACTCTCCGACTACTCGCTGTGCCGCGAGAAGTTCTTCTCCTTCTTCGATTCGGGTCTGGCGGAGCAGATCACGCCCATGTATGTGGCGCCGGAGATCATTAAACGGGTGAAGTCCACGGCTCTAAGCGACATCTACTCCCTGGGGATCACGCTTTACCTGATGTTCGCGGGCAAGGTTCCCTTCGAGGTGGACAGTCTGGCCAAGCTGTACCAGTGCCACTTGAATGCCGTGCCGATCCACCCCACGATCGTCAACCCGAAGTGCCCTCATGCGCTGGGTGATATCATCATGAAGATGATCGAGAAGGATCCCGCGAAACGCTTCGAGAGCTGCGACCAGTTGCGCATCACGCTGGCCGACGTTGGCCGCTCTCGAATCTGAGGCGCACTCCTATCGAGTCAGGGCACGTCCATTCCGGAAATGCCGCCTTTGGTGAGATTGGGATTTGGCAGGCCGTCGTTCGCCGTGTTCAACTCGGTCCAGTCCAGATACTCCACATGTCCGTCCGCGAACAGGTAAAGCCGTTTCCCCCCCTCGCCGAACCAACCCTTGTCCGTGCCGAAGGCGGCGTGGTTCGCGTACCATTCGCCCGCGAGAATCTTTTGTGAGGGATTCCGCACCGCCGAAGTGCGCTGCGGGACTGCCGGGACGGGCGAAGAGTAGTTGTACGAGACGCTGTCCATCGCGTCGATCTGCTCCGGCGAATGGTAGAACGCCATCGAATACGCGTAGGACGTGCTCTCAAATGCCGTCTCGGATCGCGGATCGGAAGGGCACCAGAATACGCCGGGGTTCTCTTTGTCTCCGGGGATATACTCCGCCAGAACGGTCCGCCAGCCCCGCCCCATCCACAACCAATAGAAGGGCGAGGTGCTGACCGGATCGTTCGCCGCCGGGTAGGTGTCCTGGTGCTCGTGCAGATACAGTTCAAAAGCCAGGCCGATCTGCCGCAAATTATTCGTGCACGACGCCCGTTTTGCGCTTTCTCTTGCGCGAGACAGCGCCGGCAGCAGCAGCGCCGCCAACACTGAGATGATCGCGATGGCCACGAGCAATTCGACCAAGGTAAAACCGGATGTCCTTCGCATGGGTGTCCAAAGTGTATGAAGTGGATTGTTCGACCTATCGTGCCGGAAGACCGAATCCCGGCGGGAAGGGGGATTCTATGCCGCGGCCGGGAACAAAGGCAAACGCACGAATTGACTCATTATAAATCTACTCGAAAGGGATTCGTTTCCTCATGAGAGAAATCTACTCGAAAGGTATGGGTAATTGGAGGGTATGGGGTAGCTTCCGCCGTAAGGAGGCGGAAGGAATCCATG
>JADLCA010000629.1 GCA_020847495.1 Candidatus Hydrogenedentota bacterium
CCCGCGCAACGCTGAATTTCTTGCCTCAGGTCCCCATCGTCTAGCCGGCCTAGGACATCGCCCTTTCACGGCGGTAACAGGGGTTCGAATCCCCTTGGGGACGCCAACTTTATGCAGGTTACGGTTGGATCCTGGGTAAAGAGCGCACCGACCCGTGTCTTCCCCTCAATTTTGTAGTCCGAACCATCGAGTTTAAAGGTGATCGGGCCGTCGAGGATCTGCTTCAGGGCTTCCCGGGCGCCGGGTACGTCGTTTTGCAGGGTATCTCGGATCCGCTTCATACGCTCATGGGCGAACTGCCGGATGCGCTCCATCTCCGAAGGTTTGGGAACGGCGGCCTCCAGACGCTCCCGTTCGAGTTCGAGGTCACGGACCTGTCTCTCGCGTGCGGTAATTTCCTCAAGCACCCGCTGTGGCGCCTGGCCCGAAGCAATCAATGAGACAAACCGGTCGAGTTCGCGTTTGAGGCGGCGAATCTCCGTTTCGATCCGTTTTAATTGGTCCGGCGCGGCACGGCGGGCCTCTACGACCGCATCAATCACGAGATCCACCACATAATCGATGGCCGCGGGGTTCAGGAACTGGGCTTCGAGTGCGCCGATCACGCGGGCGTCGACATCCGAGGTGAGGGTCCTGCGGTCGTTTTCACAGACGGTGGTGCCCCGGTTGTGGCGGTAGCTGCACCGGTAGATCGGTACCTGCCAGCGTTTGCCACGGCTGCCGTGGGGTGTGCTCGAAGCCACCATGGGCCCGCCACAACATCCGCAGCGCATGAGGCCCGAGAGCAGGTATTTCGAAGCTCGCCCCGTATCCGTTTGGTTGACGAGCTGTTTTCCCGCGCGTGAGGAGATATAAGCATCGCGGGCCAAGCGCAGGCGCTGGTGTACGGTGGTCCACAGAGTCTCATCGATGATTCGCAGTAGAGGCGCGTCGATCATGTGGAACTGCTCTTGCTGGATACGTGTCTTCGTGCCACCCCGGTAGGCCTTGCGGAACTGGCCGTAGGGAATCTTCCCCCGGTAGCGTTCGCGGTAAAGCATTTCCCGGATGGAAGTTGGCGCCCAGGATTGGGTACCTTTGAAGGGCGAGGAAGGGGTACAGCCACCAAAGAATCGCTGCGCAACGTCATGATGCTCCGGATCACCGTTGAGTGCCTGGGCAATCGTGCGCATCCCATGGCCGGCGGCGTAGGCGCGGAAGATGCTATTCAGGACCTCGGCCTCCTGGGGATCGATCTCGTACTCGGTGTGATTCACGGCCTCGGGCCTTTTGGCCCCGGCCGGCGCAACGACCCTACGGCCGTCTTCCATGATCCACACGTTGCGATAACCATAGACGCGTCCGCCGGCGTTCTGGCCACGGAGTGCCTTACGTTCCAAGGCATCGCGCGTGCGTTGCGCGTTCTTGGCGCGCTCCACTTCCGCCGCGAAGGAGCGCAGCGTCACCATGATGCGTTGCTCCGGTGTGTCGGCATGCTCCTGTTCATTGGTCAGGTAATACCAGATTTGTACGTTGGAGCTTCTGATTTCATCAATCAGAACGGCGTTTCTCACCATGTCGCGGCCGAGGCGCGAGATCTCGCTCATGACCACGACCTCGCAGTTCTTGAGGTTCGCCATGAGGCTAAGGACCCCGGGACGGTTCTGATATTCAGCGCCCGAGATGCCGTCGTCGGCGTAAATGTGTTCCTCGGACACAGTCCAACCGCGTACATTGCAGAACTCGCGGGCACGCTCTATCTGGCGGGAGACGGAGCGGTTGTCCTCGTGCTTATCGGAATCGTCGGTGGACTTGCGGGCGTAGATCGCGGCCTTCATCGGGTCTCCTTTCAGAGGAGTTGATCTCCTCGATATCGCAAATGACCTGCCGGGCAACAATTAAGGCCAGCGCGCGAAGAAAGGACTCCACGCGCGGGTCAATATCCGGGTGGGACTGAGGTGGATTATGCCTGCCGGAGCGCGGCGGGACAACAGCCATGGTCATTATAGATCTCGATTTTTTACTGTGAAGGTTGCTGCGTCTTGCCTTTGGAGCTGCTTGCAGCGTGAAGTCGATTCTAGGGCTATGAGCAAGCGTTAAATATTGGGAATGCGCGGGTATCGGAAAGGGCTTTCGGCCCCATTTAGGTACGGTAGAAAACCTCTTCGCAGTTAAGAAAAGGTTATTGGTTTCCGGTACAGGCAAAAGGAGGTGGAATGCTCTTTGATAAAACTCGCAGAGGAGAACACCGGCCATGTCAGAGATGCACACCACCAGCCGAATGCCATTGGAAGCCCAGATTACGGAACGCTATGGACCGCTACTTACCCACAAGCAGCTTGCTCAATTGCTTGGCCGCTCGGCGGGCGGGCTTCGTTATAGTCTGAGCAACCCACGCGACGGTAAAACCCAGGCGTTGAAGGCGTGCGCGCGCCGGATTGGCCGCCGTGTCTATTTCCCCACTGCCGATGTCGCGGCAATCATTTTTGCGGTAGAGCGATGAGACGCGACGCCGTCATCACGATCATTCGGGTTCGCCGGCGTCGGCGATTCGTGATACTTGATCAACAGGCCGTGGACGACGAGCGCCTGTCCTGGGCAGCGAGGGGATTGCTGCATTATCTGCTCGCCCGCCCGGATGATTGGAAGGTACTCGTCAAGGATCTGCAGCGTCGCGGCGATCTGAAGCGCGATGGCATTTACAAACTACTGAAGGAGCTGCGCAAGATCGGCTATGCCCGATTGGTATGGATTCGGGATGAGCAGGGCCGCGTCTGCGGTGCGATCTATTACATCTATGAACAACCAC
>JADLCA010000630.1 GCA_020847495.1 Candidatus Hydrogenedentota bacterium
GCCGAAATCCTCCCCTGGGTTGAACAGGTCAGTCAGGCACTCGACCATGCCCACAGCCAGGGCGTGCTGCACCGCGACGTCAAGCCCGCCAACATCCTCATGACGAAAGAGGACGAGGTGTTGCTGGCTGATTTCGGCATCGCGCGCACCGCTCGCGAGGCGAGTTCCCGCGCCACGGGCCAGGTCACGTCGGGCACCCTGCTGTTCATGAGTCCCGAGCAGCTCATGGGCGAACCGCTCGATCAACGGAGCGATCTGTACAGCATGGCGTCCTGCGTGTACGAGTTGTTGAGCGGCTCGCCGCCGTTTTACAAAGGGGCGATCGTCTCGCAGATCCGGTCCAAAGAACCCGCGTCCATTCCCTACTGCGGCGAGGCCGTCAACCGTGTGCTGCTGAAAGCGCTCAACAAAGAGCCCTCCAACCGGCACGACACGTGCGGCCAGTTCTTCGACGCGCTGGCACAGGTGGCGGGGTACGCGAAGCCATCAGCGGCCCCCCCAGGATTTGGAGCCGCGCGCTTCAATATGCACGCCGACCTGGTCGATCCCAACGCCGACACCATTCCACTGCCCCCGGAGCATGCAGAGGGTATGACAAAACCCCTCGGGGCGTTGCTCGTCGAGGCCGGCCTCATCACCGAGGACCAACTCCTGGAGGCGTTGATCAGCCACAATGCAACCCGCGAGCGTCTCGGCGCTATGCTGATACGCCTAGGTTTTGTGAGTCCCCAGACCATTGCGGAGACCCTTCAACACCAGCTTCATGTTCAGCCTGCCGCCCTTTCCGTGGCAACGTTTGACCCATCGCTGCTAAGGCTCGTGCCGCCCGATGTCGCCCGCCGGTTTCGATGCATTCCCCTGCGGCGTGAGGGTGGCCGCGTTCTCGTGGCCATGGCCGATCCCTTGGACTTCCAGGCCTTGAATGACCTCGAGGAACGCTTGGGCGGTCCCGTTGAGCCGTGCATCGCCACAGAAGACGAAATCCAGTCAGCCATAGGTACCGCTTACCGCCGTCACCCGGGCGAGCATTGAGCGGCCCGGTTTCCCGTCTGCCGCGAAGCAGGTCCAGAATCCCGGGGAGTTGGCTCGGGCAGACGAGGCCGACTGGCCACCCCGACTCTTCTTTGAGGTGTCCAAGAATGGGCACCCGAAATGCCAGTTCCGAGATCCGAGATTTGAGATCTGGAATCTCCAGCCACGCGCCGGGAGCCCATCTGCATTCGCAGAGGCCGCGTTTCCGCATTCTGGCAGCCGCCCGCGTTCCCTCCAAGAGGGGTCGGCCTTGGCCGACCCTGTGCTTGTGCCCCGGCCCGGGCTTGGGAGTCAACGCACCAGAATTGACACAGTGGCTTTCCTATGCTATAGTGCACGACCGCTAGCGCATGCACTCCGGGCCGTGTTGTGTAGTCAATGGATGTCCCTCTCCATAAAGGAGTTGCGGACCTCCGGCCCGAGATACTCCACCGCAATCCGGTGACGTAAGAGGGGAGGTTGATTCTTAGTGACCAAAGTGCGCGTCAAGAGCGACGAGCCGTTTGAGAAGGCTTTGCGGCGCTTCAAGAAGAAGTGCAACAAAGAGGGTCTCATGCAGCGACTCAAAGAGATGAAGCACTACGAGAAGCCCAGCGAGCGGCGCCGCCGCAAGCTGGCCAAGGCCATCGCTCGGAACACGTCTACCAACGCAGACGAGTAACCCGGAAACGGCTTTCCATGTTAGTGTAAAGGCAGGGCTGGCACATACAGCCCTGCCTTTTTCCGTGTCTATGGATACAAGAATCTCACCGCGGGAGAGAATTGACCTATGAGCATAGTCATCGGAGTCGACGTTGGCACCAGCGGCACCAAAGCAGTGGCCATGGACCCGCAGGGAAAGCTCCTGGCCTCGGCCCTCGTCGAATATCCCCTCCTGACCCCCAAGCCCGGCTGGGCGGAACAGGACCCCGCCGAGTGGAAACGCGCCGCGTTTGAAGCCTTGGCCGCGCTCGCCCATGCCCCCGGTGTCAATCCACAGGACGTGAAAGGAATTGGGCTCACCGGCCAGATGCACGGTTCGGTGTTTCTTGACGCTAATAACCAAGTCCTCCGCCACGCCCTCCTGTGGTGCGACCAGCGCACTGCGCCGCAATGCGAGGCCATCACATCAAGAGTGGGCGAGGCCCGGTTGATTGAAATGGTCTGCAATCCCGCGCTCACAGGTTTTACGGCCCCCAAGATCCTGTGGCTGCGGGATAACGAGCCCGAGATTTACGAAAAGGTCCGGCGCGTTTTGCTTCCCAAGGACTACATCCGCTACGAACTGACCGGCGAGTTCGCCACCGACGTGGCGGACGCCTCCGGTACGCTGCTCTTCGACGTGAAGAACCGGACTTGGCACAAGGAACTTCTGTCCATTCTCGATATCCCCTTGGACTTTCTGCCTCGCTCCTTCGAGGGAACGGAGGTCACCGGCAAACTCTCCGCGGAAGCCGCCAAGCGCACGGGCTTGCCCGAGGGAATTCCCGTGATCGCGGGCGGGGGAGACCAGGCGGCGGGAGGCGTGGGCAACGGCATCGTGCGTCCTGGAGTCATCTCATCTACCGTGGGCACGAGCGGCGTCGTGTTCGCATTTGCCGAGAAGATCAGCCTCGACCCGCAGGGACGTGTGCATACCTTTTGCCACTCCGTTCCGGGCAAGTGGCACGTGATGGGCGTCGTGCTGAGCGCGGGCGGGTCGTTGCGCTGGTTCCGCGACGCACTATGCCAGAATGAGAAGGCCGTTGCAGCCGAGACAGGCCGTGACCCCTACGAATACATCACGGCCGCCGCGGACACTGTCCCCGCAGGGGCCGAAGGCCTCACTTTCTTGCCCTACCTGACGGGCGAACGCACGCCCCACAAGGATCCCTACGCGAAGGGCGCCTTTGTCGGGCTTTCTCTGCGCCACACCCGCGCCCACATGGCGCGCGCGGTGTTGGAGGGGGTCGCGTTCTCCATGCGCGACAGTCTGGAAATCATGCGTGAAATGGGGGTGCCCATCACGCAAGTGCGCGCGTCGGGCGGAGGTGCGCGCAGCACGGTCTGGCGGCAAATCCAGGCCGATGTGAACAAGACGCCCCTGGTCACCACCAACATTGATGAAGGCCCCGCCTACGGCGCCGCCCTGTTGGCCACGGTGGAAACCGGCCTGTACAGATCCGTCGAAGAAGCCTGTGACGCGATCATCCGCGTGGTTGACACGTGCGCGCCGAACTCCGCGCTGGCCGCGCGCTACGATCACGACTTCGCGTTGTATCAGGACACCTACAAGGCGCTCGCGCCAGGATTCCGCCGTGCAGCCGCAGCGCTTTGATGAAATCGTCGGCGAGGAACACGACCGCCTCCGATTGGATGTGTACCTCGCCGATTGCATAGAAGATGCGTCGCGTTCGTACATCAAGAAGTTGATCAAAGATGGCAAGGTGACCGTCAACGGAGGCGTATGTACGCGGCCTGGACGCGCCGTCAGCACCGGCGAATCCGTCACGGCTGAGTTGCCCCCGCCACCAAGCACAGACCTTCTACCCGAGGCAATCCCCATCGAGATTCTGCACGAGGACGCGGATGTCCTGGTCGTGAACAAACCCTCCGGGTTGGTGGTTCATCCGGCGCCGGGCCACGCCAACGGAACCCTCGTCAATGCGGTGCTGCACCACTGTCCCGATTTCCTTCGGCCCGGGGAAGACGCGGCGCGACCCGGTATTGTCCATCGGCTGGACCAATACACGTCCGGGGTGATGGTGATCGCGAAGTCGCCGTGCGCGTTCGCCAGTCTCTCGGCCCAAGCGCGCGAGCATACCTTCGACCGGCGCTACCTGGCGCTGGTGCGGGGCGAGTTCAAGGAGAATTCCGGGCGAATCAATGCTTCCGTGGGACGCAGCTCATCGGACCGCACCCGCATGACTGTGACCGGAGTCAACAGCCGTGAGGCGATCACTAATTTCACCGTGCTCGAGCAGTTCGGCATCGCGTCCCTGGTGGGTCTCGAACTCGAAACCGGGCGCACACACCAGATTCGCGTGCACCTCCGCTTCGCGGGTCACCCGGTACTCGGCGACCCCGTATACGGCGTCACCGACTACGCCAAGTGGGGCGTCCCGGCTACCGTGCGGCGTGCGCTGGAGGGACTGCAAGGGCAGGCACTGCACGCGGAGCGGCTTGGCTTCGAGCATCCCGCCACTGGCGCGCGTGCCGCGTTCTCTGCGCCACCTCCCGAGGATTTTCGGGCGGCGTTGGATGCATTGCGTGACTATGACCAGATACGACACGTGTGAATCCGTGCAGAACCCCAAGCCCGCGGGTACCAAGAAAGACACAGGCGAGGGCGCCTGTGCCACACGTCTATCTCCTCTCGGGGGAAGTGTTCTGGTATTCTTGGAGTCCCGGCGCCAACCCAGGTCCGGAAGAAAGGAAGAACCTGTCAGGGCTTGGCAAGCGCGTGTGGCACAGGCGCCCTCGCCTGGGTCTTCGTCTCTTCTGATCTACCCCTTCAGCGCCCCCACGGTGATGCCTCGTGTCAATTGTTTCTGAAGAACGATGTACACAAGCAAGGTTGGCACCAGCACGATCACCAGCCCCGCGAACATCAATCCGAAATCGGTTCTGTATTGGGCCTGGATACTGACCGCCGCGAGGCCCAGAGGCAATGTCTTGTGCGAATCGGAGTTCATGAAGACCAGCGCAAACAAATACTCGTTCCAAATGCCCAGGAAATTGAAGATGGCCGCGGTGACCAAGCCCGGTTTTGACAGCGGCAACATGATGTGCAAAAACACGCCGTACTCGGTGCAACCATCCATGATACCTGCCTCGCGCAGCTCGCCAGGCAGCGACTTGAAGAACCCCGCCAACACCAGAATGGTGAACGGCAGGCTCAGCGCAACATAGATCGTGATCAGCCCCGTGAAGGTGTCGTGCAGTTGTAGCTCATACCCGAAAGGCGCCAGCAGGGCCGTCCCCCATCGCGAAAGCGTCGTGAACTGAAAGAACAGCGGTATCAGGACGAGTTGGGCCGGGATCATCAGGCCGCTGACAAAGTAGAGCAACACCAGCTTGCTGCCGGGAAACGCGAACTTGGCCAACACATAGGAGGCCATTGACGAGAGGCCAATGATCCCCGCGAGCGACAGCGTGGTGACCAGCACGCTGTTGAGGAAGAAGCGGCTGAACTTCGATTTGACCCATGCCTTTCGGTAGCCCGCCACCACGGACTCCCAAGGCGTGTCTACGTCTGGATTCTCGGCATACGGGGATCCAGTGATCAGCCACGGCATACCGAAGGGGTCCTCCACGAATTCCCGGGAACTGCGCAAAGAACTCGCAAAGACCCACAACAGCGGCATCACCACTGCCAGCAGCCACACCAACAGTACGAAGTACAAGATCGCGTTCTTCAGGAAGGATCGCATCAGTATTCCAGCGCCTCCCTGCGTGAGAAGCGCAGCGTCGCGAGCGTCGCCACGAATACGAGGACAAACATGAGGACCGCCACCGCGGATCCATACCCCACGTTATACTCGCTGAACACTTTCTGGTACAGCAGCGTCGCCATAACGTGCGTTTCTTTGGAAGGCCACTCGTTGTCCATGATCCAGATCGCTTCAAAGAGCTTCAGACTTCCAATCACCAGGAAGACGACGCCAACCACCACGACCTCGCGAATCAGCGGCAACGTGATGTGCCAGAACTGGCCGAAGGGCGACACCCCCTCCAGTTCGGCAACTTCATAGAACGATTCCGGGATTCCCTCCATGGCTGCGAGAAACAGCACCATGTAGAAGCCGGTCGCGGTCCAGACCAGCATCGGCACCACGGAATACACGAGATAGGGTTTCCCCGTAAAGGGTATCGGTAGACTCACCGCCGGCCAGTCCACGGTTTCTTTCATCCAAGCCAGAAAGCCATTCAGCACCCCGAAGTCTGTCGTGCTGTACAGCAGCAACCACAGGAGCGCGACTGCGACCGACGCGATGACATTGGGAAAGAAGAAGGCCACACGGAAGATCGCCGACCCGCGAACGCGCCGGTGGAGCACCGCCGCGAAGAATAGCGCGAGCAGAATCGTCGCGCTTCCTGCCGTGACTGTCAGAAACACGTTGTGACCCAGCGCGATCCGGAAGAGGTCGTCCCGGAACAATGCCGCGAAGTTGGAAAGCCCCACCCATTCGGGTTTCGACAGACCATCCCACTTCTGCAGGCTGTACAACAGCGCGCGCGCGCCCGGAACAGCCACGAACACGGTAAACAGAAGAAAAGCAGGTGTGAGAAACACGGCGATGAAGAGACTCTGCTCCCACGTCCGCTTCATTGTGGTTCACCGAAGATCTCTGGGTCGTAGGGCTTGAACTCCGGAACGGCGATATCCGGGTTGGCCCGCGCGGCGGCAATTCCCTTGTCGAGGCGCCGCGCAAACTCCTCCGGCGTGAGCGAACCGTGCAGCAACCCCGCAAGACTTGGAATCATCACTTGCTGCTGCCATTCCAGCAGCAGTTCCGCAAGCCGCACATTGAAGATCCCGGGCGTGCCATCCACCATGGATTCATCGAGCATGCGGAGTACCGATTGAAGCGCTGGACTTACGGCCGACGGGGGACATCCCCCGCGCAACGGCGAAATGACTCCGATCGACGCCCCCATGTCCGGCCCCTTTTCGAGCGACACCATGTACCGTGTGAAGTCGGCCGCCACGTCCGGATTCCGCCCTTCCGTGGGCATGAACACGAATTCGGTTCCCAATCCGTTGAACACGTGGGGATTGCCTTTGCCTCCCTCCACGGCGGGCACATTGAAGCAGCGCAACTCGAACCCGGGGCGAATCGTGTCGCGCTGCTCGTTTTCCAGCCAGACCCCGCAGAAGATCATCGCCGCCTTGTTGTTCACGAATTGGAGCTGGCTCTCCGTGTGCGACATCGCCAAGGACCCCTTTTGGAAATAGCGGCGCGCCAGGTCCTGCAGCATGCCGGCCGCTTTCAGCGCGTCCGGGTCGCTGAAAGCGCCCGGCTCCATCGCATTGACCCGGTTGATCAGCGCAAGCCCGCCGCACCGCTGCAAGAGCGAAATGTAGGTGAACCAGGCATAATAGGGGTATTTGCCCTGGTATGCGATTGGCGCGATTCCCGCGGCGTCGATCTGCCGGCACAGGGCCTCAAACTCATACCACGTTCGTGGCACGCTCAACCCATGCTCGCGAAACTGCCGCGCATCGTACCAGCACGCCCAAGCCCCGAATGACGTGGGGATCGCGTACACCTTTCCACCGCTCGTATACGTATCCAGCGTCCCCGGGAGAAACAAGTCGCGCCACGGCAGGTCGCTTCCATAAGCCGGACGATCCAACACCTCATCGAAAGGAAGCAGTTTGCCCGTGCTGATCATCAGCCACAGCGGCAGCCGGTTATCCATGATCAGGCTGGGAGGATCTCCACGGAGAATCCGGGGTTTGACCTTCTCCGCCATGCGCGGTTCCCCCCACACGTTGACGTTCGCCCCTTCGCCGGCGTGGGCTGCCGTGTACTCCGCCGCCGTCTTCTGATGCCACGTGATGCCGTACCCACCCTCGAACACGGCAACTTCCACGGATCGCAAACGCTCGTTTCCGGGAATCCGCGGGCGTATCGCGCCGTCCCACCGAAGGAATATCACCACCAGTGGCAAGGCAACACCTGCTGCAATCCCGATACGGAATTTGGCGGAACACGGCTTCACGAGATGGATTCTAGCCCGGATTTCTCACACGCACAAGCCACTGTCCTTTCAATCCCTGTTGAACCAGCGAATTCCGAGACTCGGGCACATTCTCCGTGCTCACATGGTGTGCGTGTGAGAAATCCTCTCGAGTGAGCCTATGGGCCTTTGCTAGAGCATATCTCACCGCCCGCTACGCGGGGGGCGGTGAGATATGCGGACAAGAGTTTGGTTCGTCGATTGGCAACCCCGTGAGCCACCGGCCCGTGCCGTGACTACCCTTTGTCCCGATCTGCTATAATGCGGCTCAGTATCGGTTTCCCATTGCGGGGGAGATGCCCAGCCGTGCATGAAGAAGTGGAACAGTACTTCGAAGTCGGACGCGCCGTCGTTCTTCACCTGAAGAACATTCAATCCGCCGAAGGGCGCGTCAGGGCTTTTATCCGTGGTTGGCAGCGGGGCTCCTATCTGCTTCTGGATGTTCCTTCCTCGATGCAGGGTGGCGCCGCGCTTCGCACGGGCGCGGAGTGCATCCTCCGGTTTCTGGCCGATGGCAACGCATGCAAATGCGATACCGAGGTGCAAGCGCTCGGGTCCGGCGCCAATTTCTCTTACGTGCGGGTAAACTGGCCTGCGGTGGTATCGTGCGCGCGTGTCCGCAAACATGAACGCATCAGTCTTCACACCCTTTGCACAGTGCGGATGGATAACGGGGCGGAGTTCGAGGGCGAACTCGTGGACCTCAGCGCCGGCGGGTGCAGGATCATGGCCCCCTCGCCCATGCTCAGGCACGAGCATCTTGTCCTGCGCTTCGAGTTGCCTGATGGTTCCGTCATTGACCAGATCGACGTTGACGTGTGCGCCTCGGGCCGGACCGCGGACGGCGCCTGGATCGGCTGCGAGTATCTCGACCCCGATGAGACCGTGATCTACGACATAGAATTCTTCGTCGCCACCACGCTTGCCCGCCTGCGCGCCGATCGACACGATGCAAATCACGTACTGATCATGGAGCCGGATCCGAAGCAGGTAAACGAACTCCGCCTGAGCCTTACCGATGCGGGCTATGCGGTGACACTCGCC
>JADLCA010000631.1 GCA_020847495.1 Candidatus Hydrogenedentota bacterium
GTTGCAGTGCCTCTCGCCGTCCTCCTCGATCTTGCCCACCGGAAACACGTCGTAGAAGTCACCTCCCGCGCGGTCGAAGGTACGGTGAAGCGCGGCGAGTTGCAGGCCGGGGATGGCGGGCATTTCCTGCGGGAGCAAACCGCGCTGGATGACCGCGATCTCGTCGACCTCGCGGTGAATCCACTCGGTGGCGGCGCGCAACTCCTGGGCGGCAAGCTTGGTGTTCGTCATGCCGGACATGAGGTTGGTCTGCAGGACAAAGTTCTCGACCTCCTGCGGCAGGAAAGCGTCGGGGTGGACGCTCAGGAAGAGCACCCAGTTGAGCGCCACGCCGTTGTCGAAGACGGGAACCGCGACGAGCACGCGGTACGGCGCCAACTGATTGCCCACGGCGACGTCGTCCGTCACGTGGAGATTGCGTATGACAAAGGGCATCTCTGTCTTGATGATCTCGCCAATGAGTCCGCCGCGGTGCGCGGGCGCGTTTTTGCCGGCAAAGGAGATGTCCTGCAACCCGCCGATGTCGGCGTTGTGCTGGTGGAGGATCCGCATGACCCGGTACTGACCCGGATCGACATTGCGCAGCGAGATGGAGACCAGCGCCTGTTCTCCATAAAGCGCGCGCATGCTTTGCGCGTAATGAACGATGGAACTCACAGGGTCCGGGTCTTGGCTGATCCGGCGCAGCATGTTGACCAGCAGTTCGAGGCGCTCATGGTTCTCGGGATCGTACACGGTGGTCTCGCTTCGCGTTGGGTTAATCGGGGATGGTATAGGGGTCCGAGGCCTCGGCCAGCCATTTGCGCGTTAACGATTCATGGTGCTCGCGGACACCGCGCGACGCGGGATCGTCATACAGGTTCGTCATCTGATAGGGGTCATTCACATTGTCAAAAAGCAACCCGCCTCCGGCCACGAGAGACGCGTACGTGTAGCGCTCCGTGCGCACGCCTCGGAAGAGGGGCGCGGGGTGCTCCTCCCCGCCAGACGCATTGTGCTTCTGGATGTGCATGATGAACTGCGATTCGGGCCGGGGACCGCTGCCTCCGGTCAGGTGCGGAGAGAAGTCGAGTCCGCGGAAGCTGGAGGGTATTTGGACACCCGCCAAGCCGCACACGGTTGATGGAATGTCGATCGCCCCGAACAAGGCGTTCGACTTCGTCCCCGCTTCGATGCTGCGTGGGTAGCGCACAAGGAAGGGCACGCGGATGGACTCCTCGTAGGGCTGGCGCTTGCTGCCGACCCCGTGTGAGCCAAACATGGAGCCGTGGTCCGAGGTGTAGACCACGATGGTGTCGTCGGCGATCCTCCACTCTTCCAGCGCAGTCATGAGCCGGCCCAGTTCATCATCGATGGCACTGATATGCCCATGGTAGCCGCGGTAGTAGGGCCAGGTATTGGCCTTCACGACGTTCTCTTCCGTTCCGGCACCGGGTTCAACACCCTCGGTGTTGGGACGCCGCGGCAACGACCCATCCGGATAAAGGGCTAACTTGGCCTCAGGCGGATCCTGGAAATTCGAGTGAGGGGGATGCCACGACAGCATCAAGAAGAACGGCTCGTGCTTGTGCGTCCCAATGAAGTCCAACGCATGATCCGTCATTGCGGTCGCGTTGTAGCCTGTGGATGGTATTGGGCCATCCGCGGCGTGAAACTGTCCTTCCTCCCAGTGATTGCCCGGACCGGTCCAGATCAGGGAGTGTTCAAAGCCAAAGGGTTCCGCGCGCTCGCCGCCGAGGTGCCACTTTCCGATGTAGCAGGTCCGGTATCCGGCGTTCTGGAAAGCTTTGCCAAGCGTCATGTTGTCCGCCGATAGCGGGATGTTGTTGTCGATGATGCCTTGTTGGTATGGCCACATGCCGGTCATGAGCAACGCGCGGTAAGGCGAGCACACGGGGTAGTTGCTGATGCAGTGGGTGAACTCGGCGCCCTGGGCCGCAAGGCGCGCCATGTTGGGCGTCTGGACCTGCGGCATTTCCGTGAACGACATGGACTGCCACCGGTGTTCATCGCTGAAGGCGTAGATGACATTGGGACGCCGGGCGACCTTCTCATGGGCGGCCGAGGCGCAGCCTTGTGTGAGGGCAAGACTCGCCCCCGCTGTGGCACTGAGGAACGTGCGTCGCGTTAAGGTTCGTTGTTTGGAATCCATTGGAGTTCTCCGCGTGGGCGTTTCAAACCGACGCCCGGTGCATTGCGCCAATCCAGGCCCTCATCGTACGGGGAGCAGCAGTCGCATTCAATCTGGGTCCTGCAGCGGCACAACCTTGATTCCGGCCAAGTCGATGGTATGTACCTCACGGGATATGAGATCGAAACCAACACCAGTGTAGTTGCCCGCCGTGATCGATTTGCCTTGGGTGCCGGGCAGTGTAATGCGCTTCTCAAAGCGCTGCCAGCGCGTGGTCAGATGGCAAATCGCCTCGGGATTCGGCATGCCTTGTGCCACCGCGGCCATTCCCGGTTTTCCCGACGACTCGAACAGCTCGTAGCCTTTTCCTTTGACTCCGGCGATGCCGGGCGTGTTGGCGTCGTAGCTATGCCAAAGGAGCGGAACGATGTCCACACTTCCTTCGTTGGTTCGGGCGTAGAAGGAACAGATCGCCGTCTTGCCTTCGAGCACGTGGACATCGCCCATGCCGAAGTACTCGAGGAACGTGAAGCGAAACGCCGGTTGATGGTGGACTTCACCGGGCCAGTCCTTGGAAGGGGGCACGCTCCACGACACGCGGAAGAAACGCTGCGGGTCCCCCGGGACATCCGTTTGTCCTTCAGAAAACGGAACAACATGGTAGGTGGCGGTTGCCCCAGCGCCCGGGCCGCCGTACCAGTCCTTGGGCAAGGAACTCTGGGGAACGCCGACACTGGTCGTCGTCACGCCTTTCCCAGAATACGTGTCCCATGTGAGGAAGTCTCCGTTTCGCACAAGGTTCTCGACTGGCTCGGCTATTTCCGCGGTTTCTGCCAGGCTTGCGCTCACAGCCAGCGCGCCAACACACAACGCGATTAACCTGCAAGCTATTTGGTAATAACTACTTAATAAGAATCTGCCGCAAGACATCTGTATCCTCCGTTTCAGCGTCTGTGCGCGATTCTAGCCGGGGATTCGCCACTTGTCCAAACGAAGTCCGGTAGCGCATCTCGCACGGACCGAACCTCGAAAACCTTGACGAAACGGGGGCTGGTCTGGAATGATGGTGGACAGGAGGCTATCGGTCTATGGTGATTCGCAATTTCATTGTGGTGATCTGTGTCTTTTCTGCGTTGACGGCATTTGCCGCAGACGAGGCCGCGCCTGGCGCGGAAGCGCCGGTCGAAGACTTCCTGGGGTTGCTCGAAAAGCTCCAGTCCGACCCGGCTGCGCGGGAGTCGGTCACAAAGGTCTTGACCGAACGATTGGAAGCGGTGCGCAAGGAAGCGAACGACGCGCAACCTCTGATTGATGAAGTGGCCGGAAAGGTCAACGCGGCGCAAACGCAGTCCGCCGAAGCGCAAGTACGCATCGACGCACTCACAAAGGAATTGGAGGCGGAGAAGGCCAAACTCGGCGAGATCGCCGGGCAGGTGCCCGCGCTCACGGAGCAACTGGAGGCCGCCCAAAAGCATCAGGCCGACGTGGCGGAGAAAATTGCGGTGTATGAGCGGTCCCTGCAGCTGCTCGGCGTTGCGCCGCCTGCCTCGCCTGCGGATACTCCCGCTCCCTCCCCCACTCCACCCGCCGCTCCTGCCGTCGATCCAAGTGAGCGCGTGAACTTCAATCGCGACATCCGGCCTATCCTTGCAAACAATTGCTTCGCCTGTCATGGCCCCGACGATCAGACGCGCAAGGCAGGTCTGCGCCTCGACACGGAGGAGGGGGCCACGGCCGCATTGAAATCGGGTGGCGCGCCGATCGTGCCGGGAGACAAGACGGCGAGCGAGGTCTTCAAACGCATCACCACCGCGGACCCCTCGGACAAGATGCCGCCCGCTGATTTCGGCAAAACGCTAACGCAGCATCAGATCGACCTGCTCGGCAAGTGGATGGATCAAGGGGGCAAGTACGAGAAGCACTGGGCCTTCGAAGCGCCGAAACGGGCGCCCTTGCCTGAAGTGTCGCGCAATGACTGGGCGAAGAACGAATTGGACTACTTCATTCTGGCACGCCTGGAACGTGAAGGACTGGAGCCGTCTCCCGAAGCGGATCGGCGCACTCTGGCGCGCCGCGTCTCACTTGACCTCACGGGGTTGCCGCCCACGCCGGCGGAGGTCGAGGCCTTTGTGAACGATACGACCCCTGATGCCTACGAGAAGTTGGTGGATCGCCTCTTGGTTTCACCCCACTATGGCGAGCAGATGGCCCGCACCTGGCTCGACCTCGCGCGCTACGCGGACACGAACGGCTATCATATCGATAACATTCGATACATGTGGCGCTGGCGCGATTGGGTGATTGACGCCTACAACCGCAATCTACCCTTCGATCAGTTCACGATTCAGCAACTGGCGGGCGACCTGCTTCCACAGCCGAGTCTCGATCAGTTGATTGCCACGGGCTTCAACCGCAATCACATGATCACGTTCGAGGGCGGGATTATTCCGGAAGAGTATCGCGTCCAGTACGTGGTGGACCGGCTGAACACGACAGGCACAGCCTGGATGGGCCTCACGATTGGCTGCGCGCAATGCCATGACCACAAGTTCGACCCCATCTCCAACAAGAATTTCTACGAGATGTTCGCCTTCTTCAACACCGTCAACGAAAGCGGCTCGGACGGACGCGAAGGAAACGCAGTCCCGCTCATCAAGGCGCCATTGCCGGAGCAGCAGCAAAGAATGGATGAGCTGCAAGGCGCGATCAACGCCGTGCTTGCCAAAATGAGCGCACCGGTATCTGACTTGGATGCTGCACAGGCGGCGTGGGAATTGGAGACGCTCGGCAGGGTGCAGGCACGTTGGACTGTGCTCCAACCCGAGTCCGCCACGTCTACGGGTGGCGCCACGCTGAAGACGCGCGAGGATCGCTCCGTTTGGGTAGAGGGCACGAACCCCGACAAAGACACATATGAAGTCACCGCGAACACCAATGTGACTGGAATCACGGCGATCCGTATCGAGGCTCTGGAAGATGACGCTCTCTCGGAGGGCGGGCCGGGCCGCTCGGACAACGGGAACTTCGTCCTGTCGGAGTTTGAAGCGGAGATCAGCCCGTCCGACAATCCGGAACTCAAACAGAAGGTGACGTTCAGTACGGCGGCGGCCGACTTCGCCCAGGCGAATCTGGATGCGGTCAAGACGATCGACGGAAACGCGGAAACGGGCTGGGGCGTGCAGGGCGGTGACAAAGGCGGCCACGCGTTGATCCTCGTGCCGGATCGGCCGATTGGATTCGACGTGGGAACCCGTATTCAGATGCGGCTGCGTCATGAATCGCAGTTCGCCCAGCACGCGCTCGGCAACTTCCGGATTTCGGTCACGTCCGAGCCGACTATGGCGCCTTCATCGTTGGGCCCCTGGTACGTGAGCGGGCCGTTTATTGCGGCTGATGGAAAGGCCGCCTATGAAACCGCGTTTGATCCCGAAAAGGGCGTTGATCTCGCCGCGACGTATGACGACCAGCGCGCCAAGTGGGTGCAGCAAGTCCAGCCAACGGACGGCACGGTTCAGGAACTGAGCGGCAACGTGGCGGCAACGTATTTCTACCGAAGCATTGCGGCGCCGTCCGCACGGACGATGACCCTGTCCTTGGGCAGCAATGACGCCATCAAAGTATGGCTCAACGATCAAGTGGTGCACGACAAGAACGTGCAGCGCGGCGTGAAGCCTGATGAAGACAAGGTAAGCGTGCAGTTGAATGCGGGCGAAAACCGCCTGTTGGTCAAAGTGGTCAACTATGGAAACGCCTACGCGTACTACTTCCGGCGCGCCGATGAGGAGGTCGGAGACCTACCGCTGAAGGTTGAACGCGCGCTCACCACGCCCGCAAGCACCCGAAACGAAAAGCACGTGGCGGCGATCCGCGACTACTACCGGAGCAAGAACTGGCCGGATTGGGCGCCGCTCAGCACGGAACTGGCTTCGCTCCGCGAAAAGGAGCGGGCGCTCGACGCCGAGATTCCCACGACGATGATCATGCAGGAGATGGCGGAGCCGCGCGAGACCTTTGTGCTGGCGCGCGGGCAATACGACCAGCCCAAGGACAAAGTGGCGGCGGCGGTGCCGGCCGCATTGCCTCCGCTCCCGGCGGGCGCGCCCGCGAACCGTCTGGGTTTCGCGCAGTGGCTCGTCGATCCGTCGAACCCGCTGACATCGCGTGTGGCGGTCAACCGCTTCTGGATGCACTACTTCGGCACGGGCATTGTGAAGACCGCGGAGGACTTCGGCGTGCAGGGCGAGTGGCCCACGCATCCCGAGTTGCTCGATTGGATGGCCACGGAGTTCATACGGACGGGGTGGGATATCAAGGCCATGCAACGGATGATCGTAACGTCGGCCACGTACCGGCAAGAGTCCAAGGTACAGCCCGATCTCTATGAGAAAGACCCCGAGAACAGGCTCTTGGCGCGTGGGCCGCGTTTCCGCATGGACGGGGAAATGGTGCGTGACAACGCGCTGGCGATCAGCGGGCTGCTCGTGAACACCATCGGTGGGCCAAGCGTGAAGCCCTATCAGCCCGCGGGACTCTGGGAAGAGGTCTCGTACGGCGGGACGGAGTTCACGGGACAGGTCTTCGAGCAAGACCACGGCGAGGCCCTGTACCGCCGCAGCATGTATACCTTCTGGAAACGCCAGTCCCCGCCGCCGGGCATGCTGATCTTCGACGCGCCTAACCGGGAAATCTGCACGGCGCGGCGCGCCCGCACCAACACGCCGCTTCAAGCACTGGCTTTGCTGAACGACACGCAGTTTGTCGAGGCGTCGCGCGTACTGGCGGAACGCATGCTGAAAGAAGCAGGTCCCGAGCCGGAGTCGCGCGTGGCGTACGCGTTTGAATTGGCGACCGCGCGCAAGCCCAAGCCTGAGGAGTGCGCGATTCTCACGCAAATGTTCAACGAACAGGTCGCGGCCTATCGCCAGGATCAGGAAGCCGCAAAGGCCCTGCTTTCCGTAGGTGAGCGGCCATGTGACGCTTCCCTTGACGCGCCGGAACTGGCCGCATGGAGTACGGTGGCCAGTGTCATTCTGAATCTGGATGAAACCCTCACGAAGAGCTGACGCCCACACGGCAGGACGGCCCGAATGGATCCACGCCGCGAGAACGCACTCATGCTCACCCGGAGACAATTCTTCGGGCGAAGCAGCACGGGAATCGGTGTTGCGGCGTTGGGGTCGCTACTGAACGCGGGCGGGGTGAGGGCCGAAGGCCCCGGCGGCGCACTCGCTCCGCATTTCGCTCCCAAGGCGAAGCGCATCATCTATCTGTTCATGTCCGGTGGGCCTTCGCAGATCGACACGCTCGACTACAAGCCAACATTACAGGGCCTTCACGGTTCCGAACTGCCGGATTCGGTGCGCAATGGCCAGCGTGTCACCACGATGACCTCCGGCCAGGATTCCTTTCCCGTCGTCGCTTCGCGATTCGCGTTCCACCAACACGGCCAATGCGGCGCATGGGTGAGCGAATTGCTGCCTCACATCGGGTCTGTCGCAGATGATCTGTGCATCATTCGCACCCTCAACACGGAGGCGATCAACCACGACCCCGCGACCACGTACGTGACAACCGGCGCGCAGCAGGCGGGGCGTCCCAGCTTGGGCGCGTGGTTAAACTACGGCCTCGGGAGCGAAAATAGCGATTTGCCGGCATTCTGCGTGTTGATCTCGAAGGGCAGCCCCTTCGTGAACATGCAGCCTTTGTATCCGCGCATCTGGGGAGCGGGTTTCCTTCCCGCCGAGCATCAGGGGATTAACCTGCGTTCGTCGGGGGAGCCGGTTCTGTTCCTGAAGAACCCGTCGGGGATTTCAGCGCGGACGCGGCGGAGCATGCTGGACAGTCTTTCTCAATTGAACGGCATGCTGCATGAAGAACTCGCTGATCCTGAGATCCTTGCGCGCATCGCGCAGTATGAAATGGCATACCGCATGCAGATGTCCGTGCCGGAATTGGTGGACTTCTCGACAGAACCCCAGCACGTGATTGACCTGTACGGTCCCGATGTGAAAAGACCTGGCTCGTACGCCGCCAACTGCCTGCTTGCGCGCCGGCTGGCGGAACGCGGCGTGCGCTTCGTGCAGTTGTATCACCGGGGCTGGGACCAGCACGCGAACCTGCCGCGCGACATAGCGGCCCAGTGCAAGGATGTGGATCAGGCCAGCGCGGCGCTGGTTACGGACCTGAAACAGCGAGGGCTGCTGGAGGACACGCTGGTCATCTGGGGCGGCGAGTTCGGCCGGACCAGCTA